>DATFXE010000791.1:0-8917 GCA_035258585.1 Roseiflexaceae bacterium
CCCGCGCACGTCGATCGATGAGCAGATAGGCGCTGGCGGTGGGGTCGCTGGCTTCACCCTGCTCCAGATACACTGGCTGATCGGCCGCCCGGCCACGTTTTTGATCTACTGTGTCCTTGGCCTGGCCGGCATCATGTTGACATTCAATATTACGCTATACGAGATCGTCACTGGTATGCGCGACAGCGTTGCCCGCTTCTGGGTCACACTCTGGAATGCGCCTGAGCGCGAGCGCCCGGCGCCTGCGGTGGCAACCCAGGCGCCGTTTGTGCCGCCCGGCAGCGACGGTAATCCATTTGTGCCGCCGCCCGGCGCCGACGATATTGTGCCGACGCCGATCGCCGCCCGGCCGACGCGCGCGAGCCTGTTCAACCGGCCGGAGGAGCGCGTGCTGCCGAAGCTAGTAGCCAAGCCCGAAGCGCCCAAGCCCAAACAGGCCGCGCCGGCCCCCGCCGATGCTGGGCGGCAGGAAGCCAAGCCCGGGCCGAACACGCTGCTGACCGATCTGCTCACTAAGCCGGCCGAGCCGCCTGGCGAGACAGCCCAGCAGGGTGGGGCGGTGGTACAGGAGCCGCTGGACGGCTTCGAGGTGCCGGCAATCCACCAGGCCTGGCCGCTGCCCAGCTACGACATGCTTGAGGCATCCGTGGAGGGCGTGATCAGCGACGACGAGCGGCGCTCCAAGGCCCGGCTGATCGAGGATACCCTCTCGAACTTCAAGGTTGAAGCGCGCGTAGTCGGCGTCAACACCGGCCCAGCAGTCACCCAATTCGAGCTCCAGCCGGCCGTCGGCGTCAAGGTCAGCAAGATCACCACCCTCGAGAAGGACCTCGCCCTCGCCCTCTCGGCCCACTCCATCCGCATTGAGGCGCCCATCCCCGGCAAGGCCGCGATCGGGATCGAGATCCCCAACTCGGCCATCTCGGTCGTCAGTATGCGCGAAGTGATCGACGGCGACGAATTCGAAGGCTCGCGCGCCAAGCTCAAGCTGCCGCTCGGCAAAGACGTCTCCGGCACCCCCGTGATTACCGGCCTCGAACGCATGCCGCACCTGCTGGTCGCCGGCAGCACCGGCTCGGGCAAGAGCGTCGCGGTCAACTGCTTCGTCTGCGCGCTGCTGCTCAAGTATACCCCCGACGAGCTTAAGTTCATCATGGTCGACCCCAAGACGGTCGAGCTGATCGTCTATAACCACATCCCTCATCTGCTCTCGCCGGTGGTCACCGAGCTGGAGCGGGTGGTGCCGACGCTCAAGTGGGCCACGCGCGAGATGGAGCGGCGCTACAAGATCTTCGCCAAGCACGGCTTTCGCAACATCGACAGCTACAAGGCCGCCGCGCGGCGGAGGGCCGACCTCGAGCCGCTGCCCTACATCGTGATCATCATCGACGAGCTGGCCGACCTGATGATGATGGCGCCCGACGAGGTCGAGACGCTGGTCTGCCGCCTGGCGCAGATGGCGCGCGCCACCGGGATTCACCTGATCATCGCCACGCAGCGGCCGTCGGTGGATGTGGTGACTGGGCTGATCAAGGCCAACTTCCCCTCGCGGATCGCCTTCGCGGTGACCTCGCAGATCGACTCGCGGGTGATCCTGGACATGAACGGGGCGGAGCAGCTGCTGGGGCGCGGCGACATGCTGTTCATGGCTCCCGATGCCGCCAAGCCGATCCGCATCCAGGGCACATATGTGTCCGAAGGCGAGGTCGAGCGGATCGTCGGCTTCTGGCGCAACGCGCATCCACCCGACCAGGGGACAGGGGACAGGGGACAGGGGACAGGGGCTGGAGAAGCTGCCATTCAAGCCTCAAGCCTCAAGCCTCAAGCCTCAAGCCTCAAAGGGCCAAGCGAATTTTTGAGCGTGGAGGAGCAGGATGAGTTGCTGCCGGAGGCGATCAAGCTGGTCAAGCAGCACCAGCGCGCCTCGGCCTCGCTGCTGCAGCGCCGGCTGCGGATCGGCTATAGCAAGGCGGCCCAGCTGATCGACCTGCTGGAGCAGCAGGGCATCGTCGGCCCGGCCGAGGATGGCCGCTCGCGCGAAGTGCTCCAGAGCGACGAGGACTAGCGATTGGGGAGTGGCGATTGGGGATCTGGCCGAACAGCTCCCAATCCCCAGTCCCCAATCGCCAATCAGAGAGAATCAACACATGACAATGACAAATCCACTACCAATCTTCGACGGCCATAATGATGTGTTGCTGGCCCTCTACGAGCGCGACCGCGGGGATGGTGTTACATTCTTCGATCGCAGTGAGAAAGGCCATCTCGATCTGCCCCGCGCGCGCGAGGGCGGCTTCGGCGGCGGCTTCTTCGCCGTGTATGTCCCGGCCGAATCATCCGGGCAAAAGCCGGATCGGACCGAGCTGCCGTCGACCAATACCTTCGAGATGCCGCTGCCGCTGCCGCTTGGCCTGGCCTACTCCCAGCAGACGGCGATCGCCATGGCGGCGCTGCTGTTCCGCACCGAAGCCGATTCCGAGGGGCAGGTAAAGGTGGTGCGAACGGCCGACGAGCTGGAACGCTGCCTGCTCAATGGCGTGCTGGCGGCGATTCTGCACTTCGAGGGCGCCGAGGCGATCGACCCGGAGCTCAACGCGATCGAGATCTTCTATCGGGCCGGCTTGCGCTCACTGGGCCTGGTCTGGAGCCGGCCGACCGCGTTCGGCCACGGCGTCCCGTTCGCATTCCCGCGCTCGCCCGATACTGGCCCGGGACTAACCGACGCCGGCAAGCAGCTCGTGCGCGCCTGCAATCGGCTGGGGATCATGGTCGACCTCTCGCACCTGAATGAGCAGGGCTTCTGGGATGTCGCAAACCTGAGCGATGCGCCGCTGGTGGCGACGCACTCAAACGCCCACGCGCTGTGTGCATCCAGCCGCAACCTGACCGACAAACAGCTGGATGCGATCAAAGAGTCGGATGGCATGGTCGGGCTGAATTTCGCGGTCTGCTTCCTGCGTGAGGACGGCGCCAATGATCCTGACACGCCGCTAGAGGTGATGGTGCGCCAGATCGACTACCTGGCCGAGCGGGTGGGGATCGACCGGGTCGGCTTTGGGTCGGATTTCGACGGAGCCAAGGTGCCGCGCGAACTGGGCGACGTGACCGGCTTGCCCAAGCTTATCGCGGCGCTGCGCCGGCACGGCTTCGACGACGCGGCGCTGCGTAAGATCGCCTATCAGAACTGGCTGCGCGTGCTCCGCAAGACATGGAAAGACTAGTACGGCGGCGGAAGTCCTTGCCCAGTTCTGACGATGGACGAGAGACGATCGACGACGGAGTTATCGTCTCTCGTCCATCGTCAGGCGATCCAGCTCGGATGGGCTTTTTGAATACGCCGCGCTCAGCGCGCCCGGCTCTTCTCGTACAGCTTCTGAGAAAGCAGAGCATCGATCTGGGCCAGAAAGAAGTCTATCTCGAACGGTTTGGCGATCACCCTCGCGCAGCCGGCCGTCATGGCACGTTCGATGTCGCTTGGCAATGTGTGCGCGGTGAAAGCGATAACCGGAATATCGCACGTGGCTGGGTTGGCTTTCAGGCGCCGGGTGGCCTCCCAGCCATCGAGCCGGGGCAGCGAAAGATCCATCAGAATCGCATCCGGTCGCATGCTGGCCGCGACCCCTACCGCGCTCGCGCCATCGCCGACGCTGATGACGGTATGGCCGGCGCTCTGGAGAATCAGCTCGGCGATCGTTCGGTTGTCGCGCGCATCCTCGACGACTAAAATGAGCGCCATTGTCTACCTCGATTCTAGAACCGTGTGGTCTGCTCGATCTGGCTTCATCGCCACCACGTTCGATCATCGCGAGACTTGGCGCATGTATGATCGCTCTGTAATGAGTACAAACGCACATGGTACCGCGTGAGATGCGGGTTCTAGATGTCAGTTTGTTCATCGAACAGATCTCAATCGCCGCATTGGCACAGCGAGGCTCCCATAATGTGAGCATGCGTCGCGGCGTATTCTCACGCTATGGGAGCCGCACAATAAAGTGGTCGCGTGTGGAACTTCGTCGCAGAAGTTGCACGCGCGACCAACGAAGTGGGAGCGGGTTGCTATGCAGCCCTCGCCACTGCACCCTCAAGCGACGGATTTTGTCTAAGACAAGGTTTCGCCTGGCAGCGATCAGCTTTACAGTTGGGGAGGTGCGGAGGGGCCCGGGTACCCTCTGGGTGCCCCCTCCGCACCTCCCCAATGGTGGGGGTTTGGGGCGGCTTCGCCGCCCCAAACCCCCACCCAAAAGTGTAAAGTTCGCAAGAACCTTGTCTAACGCCTCAAACGATCTCGATCGCCTTGCCGAACGCCTTCTGAAACAGACCCGCGCGCCGGTTAGCGTCCCAAATCTCTACAGTCGCGTCGCCGACTGAGCGCGTGACCACGCGGATCGGATCGCCCATTTCAACTCGGAGACTTTGTACCACCTGGCTCTTGCTGCGCTCCAGATATTCCGCCAGCCGCAACAGCGCCGCAAGCCGCGCCAGCCGCTCGCCGTCCTTGGGATACAGAATGTCGCGATACGCGTCGACTGCGACATCGCCCTTGCGGTGCGAGCGCACTAGCAAGGCCAGCATGATCATCTCGCGATGGCTGAAGCCTTGCAGGGCCGAGTTCATCACTAGGTAGGCGCCATGTTTGTGGTGGTCGTAGTAGCCGATCGCCACACCGATATCGTGCAGTATCGCGGCATAGCCAAGTAGTTCGCGCTCCCACTCGCCATATTCATGCAGCCCGCGCAGCTGATCGAACAATGAGAGCGAGAGATCGCGCACTTTTGCCGTGTGCAGCGCCTCGTAGTTATAGATTCGCGCCAGGTTCTGCACGCTGAACCCGCGCATGTCCGAGAACAACGGGGGGTTCTCGCCAACCAGAAACTGTTCGTAGAACAGGCCCTCGCGCACGCCCTGGCCGCTGACTGTCAGATCGGCAAACCGGCCGCGGCGCATCAGCTGGTCGAGAATCACCGCGCCAGCCACGATCAGGTCAGCCCGGTCGCGGCTGAGTCCCGGCACGTCCTCGCGCTGGTGCAGAGACATGCCGCGCAGCATTCCGATCATCTCCTCCAGGCGATCGCGGCTGAAGTTGTAGCCGTGGACATGGTCGAACGGATAGCCGCGCGCCTTCTGGTCGATCTCGGCCAGCGTGCGGATGGTGCCGCCGATACCGGCGAGACTGGTGCCGCTGGTCTCATAGAGCCACTCGACGCTGGCGAAGTTCTCGGCGGCGGCCTCCTCCAGCGCCTTGAAATCGCGTGTGCTGATCGGATCGGATCGCACGTAGCGCTCGGTGAAGCGCAGCGCGCCGGCCGGGCGGCTAAACGAGCGCACGAAACCACGGCCGCGGATGGCTGTCACTTCGGCGCTTCCGCCGCCGATGTCGATCAAGAACGCATCGCCAAGGTTGAGCGCGTTGGCCGCGCCCAGGTAGCCGTAGTAGGCCTCTTCTTCGGCCGAAAGCACGCGCAGCCTCAGGCCCGACTCGCGCGCCACACGGGCCAGGAATTCGGCCTGGTTGGTCGCGTCGCGCACGGCGCTGGTGGCGACCGGCACGATCCTGGTAACGCCGGTGGATTTGCAGAAGCTATGAAAAAGCTTCATCGCTTCGACGCCGCGCGCCATTGGTGCGGGCCGCAGATTGCCGTCGTCGCCAATGCCCTCGGCCAACCGAACCGTCTCGCGCACCTCATCCAGCAGCTTGAACGAGTGATGCGGCGTATAGCCCACCACCACTAAACGTGTTGTGTTCGACCCAAGGTCGATGATCCCGGTGCGCTCTTGCATCGGCTACTTCCCCCGCCCACTTAGCTCGACCACGCGCCGATCCAGCCGCGCCGAAATGTCGCGATACATATCGCCGCGCATGCGCTCGGCGTGCAGGCGGCGCTGGAGAGCGACGATCCACGCGGCCATACAAATGAACAGGGCGATCCTGACGAGCCTAGGCATGCCGGCAATCTCCTATTGATCTCTGCACAAATAACTCCTAATGCCTTTTCTGGTGGTCGCCCTGGCGGCAAAGCCGCCAGCACGACCACCAGGAAAATCTGCTCTGGGGGCGGGCATTGCCCGCCCCCAGGCCCCACCTCTAAAGTGATACCTACCCTTGTGAGCCTATTGGTGGGGGTGCGGGGCCGCTTCGCCGCCCCGCACCCCCACCAAAAATAAGCAACCAATGCCGAGATCAGTAAATGTTGACAATTATCATACTTCATGCAATTTTACTTGATTCTGGAGGGAGATTCAAATACCAAGAACCAAGAAATACCTTAGCTCTCTTCAATATGTTAAACTGCAACGATGGTGATACGCAGGTTACTTATGATCAAGCTATTTTTCACTGGCCGGCGCTTATGGATGACGCTCCTCGTGATCGCCGGTGCGCTGGTGCTCGGCCGGCTTGGCATCTGGCAGCTCGATCGTCTGGCACAGCGGCGCGCGATCAACAACTCGCTCAACGCGCGTATGGCACAGCCTGCGTTCACGCTCAGCGGAACGGCGATCGACCCCGCGGCGCTGGAGTATAGGCGCGTCGAGGCTCGTGGTGTGTATGACACGGCGCAAGAGATCGTGCTGCGCAACCGTGAGCTCGACGGCAGACCGGGCGTTCACATCCTGACGCCACTGCGGATCAGCGGCAGCCAAATCGCAGTGCTGGTGGATCGCGGCTGGATTCCGCACGAGCAGGCCGAGCCGGAGGCGCGCGGCGTCTTCGCGGCGCCGCCGGGCGAAGTCACCATCGTTGGGGTTGCCCAGCGCTCGCAGGAGAACACGGGCGGCCCGCAGGACCCGCCGCTCGGCCCGGACCGGCCGCGGCTCGATGCCTGGTTCCGGGTGAATATTGCGAGTATCCAACAGCAGGCCGGCTACCCGCTGCTGCCTGTGTTCATCGAACAACAGCCCGCTCCGGGTGACCCTGCGTTGCCGCGTCGCGTCGCGACGACTGATCTGGGGGAAGGGCCGCACCTGAGTTACGCGATCCAATGGTTCGCGTTCGCGATAACTCTCCTGGTTGGCTATGTCGCGTTTACCTATCAGCAGACACGTCGGAGAGCAGCACCGACCAGCTGAAATTTGCGAAAAGGACGGAATCATGCCTACGATCTACCGCATCCTGATCGGCTGTGCTCTGATCACGACGGTGGCTCTGATCAGCGATCGCAGCCGCGCACTGGCGGGCATCCTTGGCACCGCGCCGATCAACATACCGATCATCCTCTGGATATTGTGGGGCAAGAGCGATAATGAGTACGAGAGTGTTCAGGCCACCACGCGCTCGATGCTGCTCGGTATCGTCTCGACCGCCTGCTTCATCGCTGTCTGCTGGTATGGATTCAACCGACGCTGGCCGTTCGCGCTGACGCTGGCGGCAGCGTATGTCGCATGGGCGATCGTGGCAATTGGTCCGGCACTCGTTCGCCGTCTGGTCGAGCGCGGCTAGAGTTGTCAGTCGTCAGTCGTCAGTTGTCGGTGGTGGCTGACAACTGACAGCTGACGACTGACAACTGGCGACTCAGCGAACATATTTGCTCACGAAATCCAGATAACCGCGCCGGCCACCGGCTTTATGCCAGCGTTTCACCGAGGTGCGCACGCGCTTGAGACAGGCGACGATCTCGTCCAGGCTCTTTGCCTCGATCTCGCGCATCGCCGGTGGGGCCTGTTCAGCTAGCAGCTGTTCGTGCCCCAGCCGCCATTCGCACATGCGCCTGACCCGATCGTAGATCAGCTGCTCAACTTCCGACAGTCGCGCCGACGGCGGAGTGCGGCCGGTATGCTCGGCCCCATAGGCGCGAATGAGCGCATCGAGCGCGGCCTCTACGCTCCAGTCACTGATCTCTTGCGGTCGCTCGCGGTAGGTGCTGACGATCGCGAACTCGATGTTCTGCAGGACATCTTCATACTGCTGCTCGAAGGGAATGGACATCAGCGGGCCTCCTTCAGATATTCCTGGATCGCCAGGAACGCGGGACGCGGGCTGCCATCGGCGTTGAGGATGCCGAACGATGCCTGCTCGTGGCGCGGCTGACCGCTGCGTGCGCGCAGGATGGCGAAGTTCAGATTCCACAAGAACATGGCGCCGACCCAGGCATACTGATCCTTTGTTCGCCGCATGGCGCCGACGATATAGTCGGCCTGCTGCTCGAACGAGACCTGGTTGCCGAACTCGAAGCCGCGGCTGGTATTGTGCGTGGCCCAGCCGAACTCGGTGATCCAGATCTGGTGGTCGGCCATGCCATAGCGCTGCATTAACGCGTGCACATCCTCGACGTGCCGAAAATAAAAGGTCGGATGATCGGTCCAACCCCTGGCCTTGCTCGGGTTGTCCGGCCACATAGTGTCCGGCGGGTTGGCCGATCCGCCCGGATGCACCGCCTGGGCGTCGAAGTAATCGCGAATCATGCCGCCCTTATAGCTGTACATGGCCTCGTAGTAGGTCATGTCGTCGATCGCCACACTTGCTTTGGTGATGCCGGTAGACGAGGGCGGGCCCGCGATCACATACACATTTGGGTCGACCGCCTTGATGCGCGTGTAGGCCTCTTTCAGCAGCTCGACATAGTGGCCGGCGTCGCCCAGCGAGACGCGTCCGCCGTTCTCGACTGCCAGGTTCTGCTCGTTCCAAATTTCATAGGCCTGGACTTTGCCCTTGTAATGCCTGGCCAACGCGGCGAGGAAGTTGCCCAGTTTCACCGGATCTTTTGGCATGCCATGGCCGCGCGCGGTGTAGAAGCGCGGCGAGCTGACGACTGAGATCAACAGGTTCAGCTTGGCGGCGTTGACGGCATTGACAACCGCGTCCAGCTCGCCCCACAGATAGCGGCCCGGCGGCCCCTCCTGATCGCTCCAATGGATCTGTTGGCGCACCCAGCCGAAGCCAGCCTGGTTGGCGCGCCTGAGCGGCATGGTCCGGTTCGTGTAG
>DATFXE010000792.1:0-3660 GCA_035258585.1 Roseiflexaceae bacterium
GGGTCACGTTCAGCGCCTTCCAGGACGAGGACGATCAAGCGACGATCGTGGCGCAGGTGCAGAGCATGGCCCGCGCTAACGATCCGATCTACGAGCTAGGGTTTCGGTTTGGCGCATGGCGGATGCAGGAACAGATCTGGATGCATGTGCTCGGCTCGCTGGCGGCGCACTTCGCGTGCGCGCAAGATGTGAGCCTGAGCAAGACATGCGTCGACGCGAAGCTCCAATGGTCGCAGGCGAAAAATATCTGGCACAACGCCGCCATGCGCTCGATGCTCTACACGCTGGGCACGCCGGTGCGCTGGGTCGGCGGCTTCTTTCGCAGTGAGGGATAAATGGCAGAGAGTATGGAACGGTTGACCGCCGAGATGCTGCACGTGGTCGAGACGAAGCAGCCGGAGTTCGTGGCGTTGTGGCTGCGTGAGGCTAACGACAAGGTGGCAAGGTGACAGCGGACCCTTCAACTGCGCTCAGGGCAGGCAACGGACAACGGACAACGGGCAGCCAGCGCCGCTTCGACCGCGCGAGTTGGCTGGTCCTGGCGCTCGCAGTGGGCTACATCGCCGGCGCGCTTGTGAATGTGCTGCTGGCTTTCCAGCAACCGACCGACGGCTGGCTTTATAGCAGCGGCCTCAGCACCTCGATGATCGTCGTTCACAACCAGAGTGATGCGCCATCGCCACTGCGCCCAGGCGACGTGTTCCTGGCGATCGATGGTGCGACGGTGCCAGCGCTTCGGGCGTTGCCACCGCCGCCCGGTTGGCGTGTGGGTGGCACCGCCCACTATACGATACAGCGCGACGGCGCTGCGATCGATCTAGCGGTGCCGCTGGTCACGCGCCGGGCGACGGCGCTGCTTGACTACATTTGGGGCGGCACAGACGGATCGGCATGGAACTTTGTTCAGACCATCCTTTGGTATCTGATCGGCTTCGCGGTGTTTCTGATTCGTCCGCGTGAGACGGCGGCTCGGCTGCTGCTGCTGATCATGGTCTACTGGGCGACCTACGACGCCATCCTGGGGGCCGATAGTAACGTGGCCCTCGCCTTCTACCCTGCGCCGCTGTTCTACTACCGCCTCGCCACCGGATCGCTCTGGCCGGTGATGTTCGCCATGGCTACACATTTTGTGCTGGCCTTCCCGGTGCGCAAGTGGCCCCTGGCACGCTGGCCACGCCTTACGTTCGCGCTCCTGTATGGCCTACCTGTTGTTGGTGTTGCGCTCGGGTTGATGCTCGAGGATGATCCTATCGTCCTGGCAACCCTGTTTCTGACAATGGCAACGTTGATCGTGGCCTTGATCGTGACGACCATCCACAACCTTCGCACACTGCGCAATCCGGTGGCGCGCGCACAGGTCGGCTGGCTGGCCCTCGGCCTATGCGCTCCGTTTCTGGGCGCGATTATCGGTCAGGTTGCCCTCTACCTCCAGATCGTGAATGGGACAGAGCTTGATTGGATCTGGCCGGTGCTGGCGCTTTGTCTGCCACTCTGCCTGGGCATTGCGATCACGCGCTACCGGCTGTTCGACATCGAGATCATCATCCGCCGCACGCTGGTCTACTCGATTCTTACGCTCACACTCGGTCTGGTGTATCTCGGCTGCATCGTGGTGCTCCAGCAGTTGGTTGTGCCAGTGCTTGGTGCATCCGAACTGGCGATCGTGGCCTCCACCCTGGCGATTGCGGCGTTGTTCAACCCCTTGCGGAAGCGTATCCAAACACTGATCGACAAACGTTTCTACCGCCGCAAGTACGACGCCGCCAAGGTGCTGGCGGCCTTTGGCGCGACTGCCCGGGACGAGACCGACCTGGAACGGTTGACAGGCGAAATGCTGCGCGTGGTGGATGAGACGATGCAGCCCGAGTTTGTCGGGCTGTGGCTGCGCCAGCCGGGGCACGACAGGAGCAACGGATGATCAGTGTGCTATATACTTGGCCGGGTTTTTGTCAATGTACTGGCGGATTGTGCTCAGCGCGCGCTCGTGGCGGATAATATGCAACGATGACCGAAATGCAATGACATATCATCGTAAATCAACATCATACGACGCCATTGTCGTTGGCGCCGGCCCGAACGGCCTGGCGGCGGCGATCACGCTGGCGCGGGCCGGCCGATCGGTGCTGGTGCTGGAGGCGAACGCGACGGTTGGCGGCGGCGCACGCTCGGCCGAGTTGACCTTGCCCGGCTTCGTCCACGATACCTGCTCGGCTGTCCACCCGCTGGGCGTCGGCTCGCCGTTCTTCCAGAGCCTGCCGCTGCACGAGCACGGGCTGGAGTGGATCCACCCGCCCGCGCCGCTGGCCCACCCGTTCGACGACGGCACGGCTGCGACGCTGGAGCGTTCGGTGGGTGCGACCGGCGCGACGCTCGAGCGCGACGCCGATGCGTACTGGCGGCTGATGGCGCCGATAGTTCGTAATTGGGAGAAGATCGCCGGCGCGGTGATGGGGCCGCTGCGGCCGCCGCGTCACCCGATCGCGCTCATTCGGTTCGGCCTGCGAGCGGCCTGGCCGGCGCGGCTACTGGCTGAAACGTGGTTGCGCGGCGAGCGCGCGCGTGGCATGTTTGCCGGCCTGGCAGCCCATTCGATCCTGCCGCTGGAGCGCGCGCCCAGCGCCGCGGCCGGGCTCGTGCTGGCCACGCTCGGGCATGCCTTTGGCTGGCCGATCCCGCGCGGCGGCGCTCAGCGGATCGCGGATGCGCTGGCAAGCTACCTACGGTCGCTCGGCGGCGAGATCATTACTGGCGAGCGTGTCGAAAATATCGCGGCGCTCCCTCCCGCTCGCGCCATACTGTTCGACGTGACGCCGCGCCAGCTGCTGCGGATCGCCGGCGACCGCCTGCCGGCTGGCTACCAGCGCGCGCTCGGCCGTTTCCGCTACGGCCCGGGCGTGTTCAAGCTCGATTGGGCGCTCCATGGGCCGATCCCCTGGCGCGCGCCGGAGTGCGCGCGCGCCGCGACGGTCCACCTCGGCGGGACGCTGGCTGAGATCGCCGAATCAGAACGGGCCCCCTGGCGCGGCCGGCACGCCGAACGGCCATTTGTGCTGCTGGCACAGCAAAGCCTGTTCGACGACAGCCGCGCACCCGCGGGCAAGCACACCGTCTGGGCCTACTGCCACGTACCCAACGGGTCGACGTGCGACATGACCGAGCGGATCGAGGCTCAGGTCGAGCGCTTCGCCCCCGGCTTCCGCGACCGCATCCTGGCGCGCAGCACACTCGGCCCGGCGGCGATGGAGGCGCACAACGCCAATTACATCGGCGGCGATATCAACGGCGGCGTGCAGGATTTCTTCCAGCTCTACACGCGGCCGACAGTCAGCCTGAACCCCTACAAGACGGCCGCCAAAGGCATCTATATCTGCTCGTCGTCGACGCCGCCCGGCGGAGGCGTGCATGGGCTGTGCGGCTACTTCGCGGCCCAGGCCGCGCTGCGCGACGACCCGTAACGCTTTTCGTAACGATCGTCAGACGCTCGCATGCTACCCTCAATGCAGGAATACTCATGATACTGCTGGCAAACTCGCCAGCCGGGGGTGCGGGGCCGCAGACCCGCGAGACGTTTCTGTTTTACAGGTGGTTCGGGCGGCAAAGCCGCCCGAACCACCCGTAAAACCAAATGCTCCTTGGAGGGCAAAGCCCTCCAAACCTCCC
>DATFXE010000793.1:0-2927 GCA_035258585.1 Roseiflexaceae bacterium
CAGCTCACGCAGATAGCCGTCGCTCTCGAGCCCCTTCTGAACGTCTACATGAACGCCCCAGCAGGCCAATTCCAATCCGTCGAAACCCCAGCCTTTCACCAGCTTCACCAGCCGATCCAGGGGCATATCGGCCCACTGCGCGGTAACGAGTGTGATTGGTCGTGCCATTGTGTCCTCCTCTTCACGATTACAGATTGCAGACCTGTCCTGAGCGCAGTCGAAGGATTGCAAATTGCAGATTACGACTCTGCACCATCGGCTCTTCGAGATCTCGCCGTATGCAAAATCTCCTTGTCTCCTTGTCATTTTGCCCAGCCGCCGGTCCGCGCCACGCCGCTATGCCAGAGCGCCATGCGCCGCTGTCGGCCGGCGTCGTCGAGCCGTGGAATGAAGGCGCGCACCTTGCCGCGGCCGTTGGCCAGAAAATCCGGCGCCATCGCCAGGCCCACGCCCAGGCCGGCCAGGTATGCAATACCGAGTGAGGCCAGCTCGCCGCGAGCCGGCCGCTCGACCGGGATGCCCAGCAGATCGGCTTGCATCTGCATCAGCAGATCGCTGCCCGCCAGCCCGCCATCCACTAGCAGCCGTGTGAGGCTAACCTCGCCGATCGTGCGCATGGCTTGTAGCGCATCGGCCACCTGGAAGGCGATACTCTCCAGCGCCGCTCGCGCGATCGAAGCGCGATCGGTGGCCGTGTGCAGCCCCAGGATGGCCGCGCGGGCGCTCGAGTCGTGGGTTGTCCCGGTCAAGCCCGCGAACGCCGGCACAAACACCACGCTATCGTCGGCTGGCGCGCGAGCCGCTAGAGCGACCAGCTCCTCGATCGAGGCAAACGCCCCAAGCCGCGAGCAGCACCACTCCAGGGCCATCGCGCCACCGGCGATCGGGCAGCCCATACCATAGGACTGTCGCCCGCGCGCGTCGTAGGCGATCAGCGCCAGGCCCTGGGGCGCGCCAACCGGGTGCGGGCCGCAGAACATCAGCGGCGTCACGCTGGCGCCATAGCTGCACACTGCCTCGCCCGGCTCGACCGAGCCATGCCCCAGCAGCGCGGCGGTCTGGTCGGCGGCGACGGCGCCGATCGGTGCGCGCAGCTGTGGCAAGGCCACAATCTGGGTGGTGCTCCATATATGCGGCGCGCTTGCCGGCTCGGCCAGGATCTCGCGTGGCACGCTGAACAGCCGGGCCAGCTCACTATCCCAGGCCAGCGCGACCAGGTTCAGCAGCATCGTGCGCTGAGCGTTCGAGAAATCGGTCGCGTGGGCTCGCCCGCCGCTCAGCTTCCACAGCAGCCAGCTATCCAGCGTCCCGCCCGCCAGCTGGCCGACGGCGAGCAGCCCACCTGCGCCCCGCAAATTGTCGAGCATCCAGCGCAGCTTTGGCGCGCTATGATTACTATGCAGCGCGCAGCCGGTTGTGACCTGCACCAACAGCTGGTGTCCTGACTCGCGCAGGGCCGCGATAAACGGTTCGCTACGCCGGTCATTCCAGCAGATCGCCGGCCCGAGCGGTTCACCACTGGCGCGATCCCACAGCAGGCATGTGCTCGGCTGATTAGTCAGCCCAACCGCGGCCACGCGCTCGAGATCGTGGCGCGAAGCGAGCTCGGCCAAGGCCTCCAGCAGCGCATCCCAGATCGCGCTGGCGTCCTGCTCGTGCCAATCCTGCGCCGGCGTGGCGCTGGGCAGCCAACGCGCGCTACTACTAATCGGCGCGCCATCGGCGGCGAAGAGCGAGCAGCGTATCGAGAGCGAGCCGGCGTCGATCGCAAGGATGAGCGGAGACTCAGTCATAATCGTAAGCAGTAAGTAGTAAGTAGTTGGCAGCTCTGCATACTGCCGACTGCTTCCTGCGGACTGGTCAGAATCGTTCGCCCCGCACCGGCACGATATGGGTGCGAATCAGCCGCATAGCCATGGTGTGCATCGTCTCGAGGTGCTGCCGCATGATATCGGCGGCCAGCTCGGCGTTGCTATCGCGAATCGCCTGCGCCAGCGCGACATGCTCGCGCGTGCCGGACAGCAAGTGCTCGGGCTGGATGGCGAGATGGTAGGTCAGCCGCTGGAGCCGCCGGCGCACATCCTCGATCGAGCGGCGCAGAAACAAGTTGCCGGATGCATCCAGCAATGTCTCGTGGTAAGGATGATCGATCTCCTCCCAGGCGTCGATGTCATTGCGCTCGGCCGCGACCAGCAGCGTCTGCGCGATCTCCACCAGGCGCTCGGCCTGCTCCTGGCTGCGCCGCTGCGCCGCCAGATACGCCGCGTGCGTATCCAGCAGCGCAAGCATCTCAAGCAGATCCTGGGCATCCTTGATCGTCAGCTCTGTGACAATCAGGCCACGGCCGGGCGCAGTCTGGATGATGCCATCCTGCTCGAGCCGCCGCAGCGCTTCCCGCACCGGCGTGCGGCTGATCGAGAGCCATCTGGCCAGCCGATCCTGCGTCAGCGCCTCGCCCGGCTTCAGCTCAAGCCTGGCGATCGCGGCAGAGATCGCCTGATAGGCTTTCTCGGTGAGCGATGCGACATCGTCGCGTTGTTGCCCGTTTGTCATACGCTTACCCTACAACCACGATCAGTGTTTATGATCCGCGGATAGCGCGGATAAGGCGGATATATCATTTACCTATCCGCGTTCATTCATGTTATCGGCGGATCTGTGTACGACATGTGTCGAAATCAGCCCGGAATCTCGCCCGGCGGGAACACGCGGCAGCCGAGAATATCGCGCAGCAGCCGCTCAGGGCCAGCCGGCGCGTAGACGATCAGCAGCCGCAGCGGCTCCCAGCCGGTATTGAGCGTTGAATGGTAGATATCGGCGGGGATATAGATGCTCGCACCGGCACGCACCGCGATCGGCGGCTGATCGTCGACCATCTGCTCACCCTGGCCCGAGAGCACATAGATAATCTCCTCGGCGCCAGGATG
>DATFXE010000794.1:0-9630 GCA_035258585.1 Roseiflexaceae bacterium
GCCGCCCGAACCAGGCGCAAAACCAAAAGCATCTTGGAGCGCTTCGCCCTCCAAACCTCCCATCTGAGTAAGCCAGCCGTATCAATGATTTCGGTGCCAACATCTTTGACGAATGGCGCCGAAGCGTGTACCATTTTACGGCACTCTTGCTCGCGAGGCACGCGCCCGCACCGTGGCGGGCTTGGAGGCAGTGGTGTCGCACAGGCTACGGATTGGCTCCCGAATTGGCTCGGCCGACCCATTCTGGGTCCAGGTACGCGAGGCTGTCTATCAGAAGGCCCAGCAGCTTGCGATCGACTTGGTGCCGATCGACATCGGCCACTCGTCACGTTTTTCAAAGGAGGAACACGCCGAGTTGGTGGATGAGCTGCTGGCGCAGGACCTTGATGCGCTGATCAGCACCTATCTGCCGGATGACTTGGCCTATCGCATCCTGGATTTCGGTCTGCCGGTGATCCACCTGACCGAGACGGATGTTCGGCACCCGCTGTTCGTCGCTCCGCTGGGCTTCTTCGATATCGCCCATACGATCGGCACCTACCTGGCCGAACAGCTGCAGGGACACGGCCATGTGCTGGTGATCGGCGGGCTGCTGGCCGACCATGGCGAGGATGGGCGCAGCCGGCTGGCTGGCGTACGCGACGCACTCGGCGCTTTTCCAGATATTCGGGTCACCCATATTCCAAGCGTCTGGCGCTACGAGCGGGCACTTGACCCGATCGCCGCGGCCATGCGCCAGCTCGACACACCGATCGACGCGATCTTCGGCCTTTCCGACTCGCTGGCGCTGGCCGGGCGCGACGCCGGGCGCACGCTTGGGCTGCTGACCGAGCGCGTTTTGATCGTCGGAATCAACGGCGACCCTTCGGCGCTGGCGGCGATCGCCGACAGCAGCATGGCCGCCACGATGGAGACTTCGGCCGCCGATTTTGCCGCACAGGCGCTCGACCTGGCTGGCCGGGCCGCGCGCGGCCAGCCGCTGCCCGCACACTTCGGCTACCAGCCGCGGCTTGTCACTAGTGCAAATGTGGACGCGGTCGCGATGCAGCGGCTGACAGAGATCGCCAACCTCCCCAACCGATTGGTCGGCGTGAATCACCAGCAGGACCAGCGCCAGCTGACCCAATTGCGCGCCAGCCTGGAGATCAGCCGCCGGATCGGCTCGATCCTCGATCGCCAGCAGCTGCTGAGCGAGATCGCCGATATCATACGTGCGAGCTACGGCTACGATCGAGTCCAGATCTTCCACTGGCACGAGCAAGAGCAGCTGCTGGTGCTAGACCAGGCCGGCCACGAGCCTGTGAGCCGCGCGCGCATTTCGGCGGATGAGCCAGGCGTGCTGGCCGAGGCGCTGCGCCGCAACGCGCCGATCTTCATCGCCGATACCCGCCACAGCCATCGCTTCCCCCCCGACCGGGACTGGCCGGATACACACTCGCGGGTGATCCTGCCCATTCGCCTGGGCGATCGGCTGCTCGGGCTGCTCGATCTGCATAGCCACGAGGCAACCCAACGAACGCGCCAGGAGCTGGTCGGGCTTCAATCGCTGGCCGACCAGCTGGGCCTAGCCATGCACAACGCCGAGCTGTACAGCGAGGCGATCCAGGCCCGCGCTGTGGCCGAGAAGGCCGATCAGCTCAAGACACGCCTGCTCGCCACCGTCAGCCACGAGCTGCGCGCTCCGCTCAACTTGATCATCGGCTATAGCGAGGCTGGGCTTGAGGCCGGTAACGCGCACAACGCCGAACTGCCCCCAGCGTTGTTGCAGCACCTCTACCGCATCCACCAGAGCGGCACCCATCTGATGCGCCTGATCGCCGACTTGCTCGATCTGTCACGAGCCGAGATCGGCGAGCTGGATCTCGCGCCCGAATCGATCGCGCCGCGGCCGTTTCTGGAGGAGGTGTTCCGCAGCGTGGCCGAGAGCGTCGCGGCGCGAAATGGGGTGGAGTGGCGCCTGGATGTGCCAGGCCGCCTGCCAATGCTGGAAGCTGACCCGGTGCGCTTGCGCCAGATCTTGCTCAACTTGCTGAGCAATGCCCGAACATTTACGAGTAGCGGACAGATCACGCTCGGCGCCGAGGTGTTGCTGCCACATCTGCATATCTGGGTCCAGGATACCGGCACTGGCATTCCGATCGCCATGCAGGAGCGCATTTTCGAGCCATTTGTCACTGGAGCGCGCGGTGGCGAGCAGGCGCAAGGGATTGGCCTGGGGCTGTGTATCACACGCCAGCTGGTCGAGCTGCATCGCGGCTCGATCTCGCTGGAGAGCCAGCCAGGCCAGGGCAGCACCTTCCATATCTACCTGCCGCTGCCAAGCCTGCGCGGCCAATTGGCCACTCCTCCGCCATCGGCGCAGCCGGTGCTGCTGCTGATCTCTGCGCACGATCAGGCGCCGCCCAATATTCTGGATTTGAGCGAGCGCCTGCGGCTGGCAATCTGGCGGCTGGGCGCGGACGACGACCTGAACAGTTTGATGGCGCTGATTCGGCCAGCCGCGCTCGCCTGGGATATGGCCGGCGCCGGCGCACAGGATTGGGCGATGATTCAGAAGCTGCGCAGCCACCCGCAGTGGTGCCAGCTGCCATTCATCCTCTACAGCCAGGATCGCGACGCGGCCACGGAATCCGGCAGCGGCCTGACCAACTTCCTGCTGAAGCCATGGAGCGGCCGAACGCTCAGCGAAGCAATCGGCGCGCTGCGGCCGGCGGAGCACGGCGGCTCCATCCTGGTGGTGGACGACGACCCGCAGGCGCGCGACATGTATGTGCGGCTGGTCGCCGCAGAGCTGCCCGACTATACCGTACACACGGCGGATGGCGGCGCGGCAGCCCTGACATTCCTGGCCCACAAGGCGCCGAGCCTGGTGATTCTCGATCTGCTCATGCCGGATGTGGACGGCTTCACGGTACTGGAGCAGATGCGATCCGACCGACGAACCCGCCACGTTCCAGTACTGGTGATCAGCGGGCAGATGCTCTCGTATAAAGATGTCGAGCGACTCGATCATGCAATGGTCACGTTCCACAGCAAGGGCGTGCTCTCAGAACAAGAGATGATATCGCGCGTTCAGCAGGCGCTGGCCGATCAGGGCACACCTTCGCAGAGCATCAGCACGCTTGTAAAACGGGCGATGGCCTATATGCAACAGCACTTCGCGCGCGATCTGTCGCGGCAAGAAATCGCCAGTGCGGTTGGTATCAGCCAGAACTATCTGAGCCGGATATTTCAGCAAGAGCTGGGGATCTCACCCTGGGATTATTTGAGCCGCTACCGGATCATGCAGGCCCAGGATCTGCTGCGCGACACCCAGGACAGCATTACCGAGGTCGCCGCGCGGGTTGGCTTCGAGGACCCGGCCTATTTCAGCCGAGTGTTTCGTAAACAGATCGGACATTCGCCACAGCGCTACCGCGAACACCTGGAGGCTTGAGACGGGAGACTGGAGGCTTGTAGCTCGCTGAGTACCAAGCTACAAGCCTCCAGCCTCTAGCCTCCAGCCTCTAGCCTCCAACCGCCAGCCTCACGGCTACAGAGTGTTCTTTTTTCCAAGGACTCTATACAATTCTCCAAGACAGGCGCGGTGTGTTGGATTATAGTAGACACGCTCATACTTTCTAACCTGATTTAGACAACTTCGGATCCTCTATGGAAGAGGAATGGCCCGCGCGGCCCCTCCTCCGCTACCTCGATGGAACTATGAGCACAAACCAGAATGGCTCAGCCAGCACTAACACGGTGCTGGAGATCAAAGACCTGAAGACCTACTTCAGTCTTGAGGATGGGACAGTCAAGGCGGTCGACGGCGTGAGCCTGGCGCTGAAGCGGAATCAGACGCTTGGGCTGGTCGGCGAGAGCGGCTGCGGCAAGAGCATCACCGCCACCTCGATTATGCGATTGGTCAAATCGCCGCCTGGCAAGATTGTCGGCGGCGAGATTTTGCTGCACCAAGGCCAGAACGGCCACCACCATGTGACCGATCTGGTCAAGCTCCCGGCGAACGGCGCTAGAATGCGTGAGATTCGTGGCGGCGAGATCGCGATGGTGTTTCAGGAGCCGATGACCTCGCTCAACCCGCTCTACAGCGTGGGCACACAGATCGCCGAAACAGTCCAGCTGCACCAGAAGGTCAGCAAGAAAGAGGCGCTGGAGCGCGCGAGGGAGATGCTGGAGAAGGTTCAGATCAGCGACGCGAAACGGCGGCTGAACGAGTACCCGCACCAGCTTTCGGGCGGCATGCGCCAGCGCGTGATGATCGCGCTGGCGCTTTCCTGCAACCCGGCGATTCTGCTGGCCGACGAGCCGACGACCGCTCTCGATGTGACGGTGCAAGCGCAAATCCTCGATCTGATGCGCGCCCTGCAGCAGGATTTCCACTCCTCGATCGTGATGATCACCCACAACCTGGGCGTGGTCTCGCAGATGGCCGACAACGTGGCGGTGATGTACCTGGGCAAGATCGTGGAGTACGCCGAGGTAGGCGAGGCGTTCCATATGCCGCTGCACCCCTACACTGTCGGGCTGCTGAACTCAGTACCGGTGCTGGGTAAGAAGTCGCGCAAGCAGCTGGTGCCGATCCGCGGTATGGTCCCGAGCCCAACCGAGACGATTCGTGGCTGCGCGTTTGCAGCACGCTGCCCGCATGTTATGCCGGTCTGCCGCGAGGAGACCCCGCCACTGCGCGAGGTACGGCCGGGGCATCAGGTAGCCTGCTGGCTGCATTGATGCGGGATTCTGCCACAAATGAATTTGTGGCTGAGACACCAAATTCGTTTCAACGTGTTAGACGCTCTGGTATAACGTGTTTTACTGATCTGTGCATTGATCGGGCATCCTTTGGTGGGGGTTGGGGGGCGGCTTCGCCGCCCCCCAACCCCCACCAAAGGGGAGGTCTGGAGGGGGCACCCAGAGGGTACCCGGGCCCCTCCAGACCTCCCCAAGGAATGATATTCTGTATTAATGCAGGTATCTGTAACACGTGTGCTATCTCAGACATCGAATTCTTTCGATGCCGAGCAGAAGGAGGTGCCCTGCCCCAACACTGCACGATCCGCCAACCACACCAGCGACGTTGATCCCGCTCCACTGTCGGTAGTACAGATGCTCAAGGAGGACATATGTCTAAGGACGACACCAAGCGCGTGAGTCGGCGAGAGTTTCTTCGGCTGGCGGGCATCGGCGTAGGCGCCTCTCTGCTGGCCGCCTGCGCGGGCCAGGCGCCGGCCGCACCGACCGCCGCGCCGGCCGCAGCGCCCACCGCCGCGCCGGCCGCAGCGCCCACGACCGCGCCGGCCGCTGCTGCGGCAACCGCTGCTCCAGCTGCCGAGGCAACCGCTGCTCCGGCCGCAGCTGCTAATCTGCAGGGGCCAATCCCCTACCCCGCCGGCCAGATCGTCGCCGGCAGCCGCGAGCCCAAGCTGTTCAGCCTCGACCAGATGATGGTCTACAAAAAGCTCGACAAATATTCTGAGCCGGATTATATCGCCGCAGCGGTAAAGGCCGGCAAGCTGCCGCCGATCGAGCAGCGCCTGCCTGAGACGCCGCAGGTCATCCCGAACGCGTTCTTCTCCGATGGCCCAGGCGACTACGGCGGCGTGCTGCGCGATGTGTGGGCTGCGCCGACTGAGGGCTGGAACTGGGCCGCCGGCGTCAGCCAGGGCTGGTTCGGCATCGAGGCAATCGTGCAAGAGCCGCTGCTCATGATTGGGCCGATCTGGCTACGCAGCGATAAGATCGAGCCAGTGCCAAACATCGCGAAGGATTGGCAGTGGTCTGACGACGGCAAGTCGCTGACGATGAACCTGGTCAAGGGCATCAAGTGGTCCGATGGCGAGCCGTTCAACGCCGACGACGTGATGTTCACATGGAACGACATCATCCTCGACCCAGGTGTGGTCAAGGCCTGGACCAAGCGCAGCACCTGGCAGATCGACGGCAAGGATATCAATTTGGAGAAGGTCGACGACTACACCGTCAAGTGGACCTTCCCAGTCGCGAAGCCGACATACTCGATGTTCAATATGGACGAACTGAACTGGTCGATCGCGCCGGCGCACGTCCACAAACCGTTTCACCCCAAGTACAACCCGCAGTCCGATTATCAGAAGTTCCAGAACGACCTGCCGCCCGACTCGATACCGGTTGTGACAATGGGGCCGTGGGTGCCGGTGGAGTACAAGACCGACGAGATCATGGTCTTCCGCCGCAATCCGTACTACTGGAAGGTCGACGAGAGCGGCAAGCAGCTGCCCTACCTGAACGAGGTGATCTTCGAGAAGGCCAACACCGGCGTCATCCGAACGACCAAGGTCATGGCCGGCGCGGCCGACCACACCAACGTCGAAAACCCATCGACCTTCAGCGAGGTGGCCACGCGCGCGCAGGATCCGAACGCGCCGTTCCGCGTGGAGTGGGGCCCCGAGCTGCTGGGCTTCAATCTTCTGATCAACCAGTCGCTCAATTTCGGCACCACCGACGACCGCTCGAAGGATCTGCGCAAGCTGTTCCGCGAGCAGAAGTTCCGCCGCGCGCTCACCCAGGCGATCGACCGCGACGGGATCGCCAAGTCGGTCGCCAATGGGCCGTTCTTCCGCGCCTGGCCGGGCGGTCTCTATCCCGGCTCGCAGTTCTTCGACCTCGACTCGACGGTCTACTACCCCTACGCGCCGGATACCTCCAAGGCGCTGCTGGCCGAACTGGGCTTCAAGGACACCGACAGCAATGGCACCTTGCTGTGGCCGGACGGCTCGCAGAAGGGCCAGCCGCTGGTGATCGGCCTGACCGCCGTTGAGGATCAGGATGGCGCGCCGACGATCGCCGAGGCACTGGTCTCGCTGTTCAAACAGATCGGGATCCAGGTCAACTACCGTAAAGTCCAGGCCAGCGTGCGATCGGATCAATCCTCCAACGGCCAGTGGGAGATGCATGTCGACCGCCCTGGCCAGGAGTACGCCGTGCCGAACGTGCGCTACAAAGACATCGCGCCGCTCACACTCGAGTCGCCGGTCTATAGCCGCGCTGGCGAGGGCGTCGAGCGCCCGCTGCAAGACTTCGAGCAGCAGATGGTCGATCTGGTCAAGCAGTTCATCGCCGAGCCGGACAGCGCCAAGCAGAAGGACATGATGAAGCAGTACCAGAAGCTCCACACCGAGAATGTCTACACCCTCGGCGTGGTGATCGGGCGGTACGGGCTCGGCATGTCCAAGACGATCAAGAACGTGCCGGTCGGCTGCCCGGCGTTCGAATACCAGTGGGATTATAACAACTTCATCCCCGAGCAGTTCTGGATCGCCAAGGAAGATCTGAGTAAGATCCCGGAGACTCAGCCAGAGGTGATTCCGACCTTCAAGAAGGCGTAGAGAAGAGGTAGAGCGTATTGCGTATTGCGTGGAACTTTCTACGTGCTACGCAATACGCAATATCTTCTCAGGAAGCGCCTGGAGGCAACTATGCTCAAGTTTATCGCAGTCCGGCTCCTTTCGGCTATCCCGGTGCTGATCGGGATCAGCCTGGTGTCATTTATTATCATCCAGCTCCCGCCCGGCGATTTCGCCAGCAGCTTCAAGGTCAACCTGATCAATAACGGTGTCTCCGAGCACGAGGCCGAGCGCCAAGCTCAGGCGATCCGAGAACAGTATGGACTCGACCAGCCGGTTTTGGGCCAATACGCGCGCTGGATGGGCAACATCCTCACCAAGGGCCAGTTTGGCTACTCCTTCGCCTATCAGAAGGATGTCGGAGCACTGATCGCCGAGCGTCTGCCGCGCACGCTGGTGCTGGCGCTCGCGGCGCACCTGATCTCGACGCTTGTGGGCGTTTTCATCGGAATCTACGCCGCGACCCACCAGTACAGCCTGGGCGACAACGCGTCGACGGTGCTGGCCTTCCTGGGCACGTCGATACCGCGCTTCTTTTTAGCGCTGCTGATCCTCTACTGGCTGGCATTCAGCGTGGGTGCGCAGCACTTCACGAACTTCAACTCGCCGCAGTACGCCTTCGCGCCGTGGTCGTGGGGCAAGTTCGTGGACACGCTTAGCCATGTTTGGCCGGTGATCGTGGTGGCCGGATTCGGCGGCGTGGCGCAGAACATGCGCGTGATGCGCGGCAATTTGCTCGACACCTTGAATATGCAATATGTGACCACGGCGCGTTCCAAGGGCCTGTCCGAGGCGGCGGTGATCTACCGCCACGCCACGCCCAACGCGCTGCACCCTATCGTCATGTACCAGGGCACCGTGCTGCCCTACATGCTGGCGGGCGAACTGGAGGCGGCGATCGTTCTCGGGCTGCCGACCCTGGCGCCGATGTTCTACGGATCGCTGCTCAACAAAGATATCTACGTTTCGGGCGACTTGCTGCTGGTTTACGGGGTGTTGCTGGTGCTAGGGAACCTGATCGCGGACGTATGCCTGTCGCTGCTCGACCCGCGGATCAGGCTGAACTAAATTACGATTTACGATTTGGCTTTTGCCAATCGTAAATCGTAAATCGTAAATCGCACAAGAGATTGTTATGGCAACAACAATTGACCGGCCCATTCCAGTTGCTCAACTCATCCCCCAAGAGCGGCGCGAGAGCTATAGCGCGCTGGTCTGGCGTAAGTTTCGCAAGAGCAAGATTGCGATCGTCGGCGGCCTGATGATAATTATGCTGATATTTATGGCGATCTTCGCCGATTTCCTCTCGCCGACCGACCCAATCACGCCGAACATGCAGTATGCCTACACCCGGCCACAGAGCATCTACTTTATAGATGCCGACGGGACGTTGCACCTGCGCCCGTTCACCTTCACGCAGAAGCAGGTGCTCGATCCGAAGACCTTCCTGCCAAGCTGGGAGCCGGATCTAACCAAACCTTACCCGATCAAGTTCTTCGTCCAGGGTTACCAGTACAAGCTGTTGGGCATCTTCCCCAGCCGGCTGCACCTCTACGGCGTCGATCAAGGCGGCACGATCTTCTTGCTCGGCACCGATAAGTTCGGGCGCGACATGCTCAGCCGGATCTGCATGGGCGGCCGGATCTCGCTCTCGCTGTCGATCGTCGCCACCTTGATCATCATCGCGGTGGGCGCGACGGTCGGTATCATCTCGGGCTACTATGGCGGCTGGACCGATAATTTGATCCAGCGCTTCATCGAGTTCTTGCAGAGCTTTCCGGCGCTGCCGCTGTGGATGGCGCTGGCGGCGGTGATCCCGATCACCTGGGACCAAACGCTGATCTTTATCACGATGTCGGCGATCTTTGCGCTGCTGGGCTGGACGCAGCTGGCCCGCCAGATCCGCGGCAAGGTGCTGGCGCTGCGCGAGACCGATTTCATCCTAGCAGCCAAAGAGATGGGCGCCTCGGATCGGCGGATCATCTTCCGGCACCTGTTCCCGAACTGCCTCAGCCATATCATTGTGGTGCTGACCTTGACGATCCCGGCGATCATCCTCTCGGAAAGCTTCCTGAGCTTCCTGGGGATCGGTATCCAGGAGCCGCTGGTGAGTTGGGGCACGATGATGCGCGAGGCCCAGAGCCTCCAGACGCTCGGCAGCAACCCCTGGCTGATGTGGCCGGCGCTGTTTATCGTGCTCGCAGTGGTAGGCTTCAACTTCCTGGGCGACGGCCTGCGCGACGCGGTGGAC
>DATFXE010000795.1:0-10755 GCA_035258585.1 Roseiflexaceae bacterium
GATATGCTGCCCGCCGGTCACACTCTCGAGCAGAAAGCTGTGCGGCCCGCCGGCGATCTTGAGGAAAGCCGAGACCGGCGTCTCCAGATCGGCCATAATCTCGGCATAGATCGGGCACAGGTTGCCCTGCTCGCGCAGGCCGCGCATCTCGTCGAGTGCGGGGAATGTTTTCATAACTAGTCTCCACGATAGAGCCAACAATCCGCTGCCTGCCGCGAGCTATCCGACGATGGACGATGGACGATAGACGACAGCACTATCGTCTATGGTCTATCGTCGGTTGATACATAAGCACGCTAGATAAACTTCAGGCCCATCGCCTCTTTCATCATCGCCAGCGTCTGATCGCCTTCCTTCCGCGCGCGCTCGCTGCCCGCGGCGAGCACCTCCTCGACGATGCGCGGGTTGCGCTCCAGCGCCGCCCGGCGCTCGCGGATCGGGTCGAGGAAGTTGTTCAGCGCCACCGCCAGCTTCTTCTTGACCTCGACATCGCCAACCTTGCCCAGCCGGTAGCGCTCCTTCAGGTCGTTGACCTCATCCACATCCGGGTTGAACGCGTCGTGGTAGATAAACACCGGGTTGCCCTCGACGCGGCCGGGAATATCGGCGCGGATGCGGTTCGGGTCGGTGTACATTGACCGCACCTTCTGTTCGACCGTCTTGGCATCGTCGGAGAGATAGATCGCATTGTCGAGGCTCTTGCTCATCTTGGCCTGCCCATCGATCCCCACCAGCGTCGGCACGTCGCCGATCAGCGTGTCGGGCTCAGGGAGCGTGTCGCCGTATAGCCCATTGAAGCGCCGCGCGATCTCGCGCGTCACCTCCAGGTGCGAGGCCTGGTCCTTGCCGACCGGCACCAGGCTCGCGCGCACGCTCAGGATATCGGCCGCCTGCAACACCGGGTAGATCAGCAGGCCGGCCGACGGCTGCTCGATCTCCAGATCCTGCATCACCTCCTTGAGCGTCGGGACGCGCTGGAGCCGCGGGACCGTCACGAGCATGGAGAAGATCAGCTGTATCTCCGGGATGGCCGGAACCAGCGACTGCAGAAAGTAGGTGCTGCGCTCCGGGTCGATCCCTACGCTGAGATTGCCAAGCACCACCTCGCGGATATTGTCGCCGGTCTGGCGCAGCCGCTCCAGCTCGGTACGAGTGGTCAGCATATGCAGGTCGGCCACCAGAAAGAAGCACTCGTACTTGTCCTGGAGCTTGACCCGGTTGGCCAGCGTTCCTACGTAGTGGCCTAGATGGAGTTTGCCAGTAGGCCGATCCCCTGTGAGGAGACGAGGTCGTTTACTGGTTGTCATGTATTCTCTCCATAGTATTTTTCAAAAGGGTATATCAGCACGCTGTCGATATATTCTCCCGAATCCAGCTAAACATCTTCCTGAATGATCACAGCCGCCATCTCGACGGTCCGGGCGCATCCTCTCCTGTCTCCTGTCTCTTGTCTCGAACCCCACTCACGCCTCCGCCCACCACTTGCGCACCTTCTCGACGCTCCAGAGCAGGTAGTCGCGTTCGGTCGCGAACACCTCGAGCGTGATCGTGCCGTCGTAGCCACTCTGCTTGAGCAGCCGGATCGCGCGCGGCCAATCGATCCGCCCCGCGCCAAGCGGCATATGGTCATCCTCGCGGCCGCGGTTGTCCGACAGGTGAACGTGGCACAGCCGCTCGCCGAACGCTTTCAGCAGCCCTTCCAGCCTATCGCCGCCGACATTGGCATGCCCGACATCCAGGTGAAAGCCCAGCCGGGCGTCGGCATCCAGAATTGTGTGGATATCGCCGATGCTGACGCCAATTTCCGGCGGATGCTCGACCATCATACGTATGCCCTGCGGCTCGGCCAGCTCGGCCAGTTCGGCGAAGCTTGCGCCGTTCAGCCGAGTCATGCTGGCGTGCCCGAAGCTGCCAATACCCTTAGCGATATGCACATTCACCACCTTCGCGCCCACCTCGGCAAAGGCCGGCAGCGAGGCGGCCACCTCCTCGACTGCCGCCCGCCGTACGCGCTCGACTGGCGAGGCGAACGGCAGGAACCAGGCAGTGTGGCCGACCACGCCCATCCCCGACGCGTCGAGCAGCTGGCGAATCGCCCGCGCTTCGATCTGGTCGAGCGCCGCCGCCGGCCCCTCGATCGTCAAATCGAGAAACTCGAAGCCATTCGCCGCCGCCCAACGCGTCTCCTCGAGCACATCGCGTTTCGGGTCATTCATCATGCCGATTTGCATTTGCTGCTCCAGTTGAGAGTTAAGAGTTAAGAGTGCAAAGTTATCCTCGTCGCGAACTCTTAACTCTTAACTTTGAACTTTGAACTCTCAGCCGACCGAAGGGAGGCCCGCCAGCGCCATCGCGACTTCCTCGTGCGAATATTCGTGATCACGGAGTTTGCCCGCCATATAATCTATATAGGCAGCCATATCGAAGTGGCCATGCCCGCACAGATTGAACAAAATGACCTTCGACTCGCCTGACTCCTTGCAGCGCAGCGCCTCGTCGATCGTGGCCTTGACGGCGTGGGTAGCCTCGGGCGCCGGCACGATCCCCTCGACCCGCGCGAACTGCACACCGGCAGCGAAGCAGCCCAGCTGCGTCTCAGCACGCGCCTCGAGGTGGCCCAGCTGGGCCAGATGGCTGACCATCGGCGCCATGCCGTGGTAACGCAGCCCGCCGGCGTGGATGCCCTCGGGCACGAACGTGTGGCCCAGCGTGTGCATCTTGACCATCGGCGCGATCTTGGCGGTGTCGCCATAATCATAGGCGTATATGCCCTTGGTCAGGCTCGGGCACGAGGCCGGCTCGACCGCGATCACCCGCACGTCCGGCCCGCCGCGCAGCTTCGCGCCGATGAACGGGAACGCGATCCCGCTGAAGTTCGAGCCGCCGCCGGTGCAGCCGATCACAATGTCAGGATAATCGCCGGCCATCTCCAGCTGCGTCATCGCCTCCTGGCCGATCACGGTCTGATGCAGCAGCACGTGGTTCAGCACGCTGCCCAGCGCGTACTTGCTGTCCGGGTCCTGCGCCGCCACCTCGACCGCCTCGCTGATCGCGATGCCCAGGCTGCCGGTCGAATCCGGGTGCTCGGCCAGGATCATGCGGCCGGCGTGGGTCTCTTCGCTCGGGCTGGCGACCACGCGCGCGCCATACGTCTCCATCAGCGCACGCCGGTAGGGCTTCTGGTCGAAGCTGACCCTGACCATATACACTAGCACCTCCAGCCCGAAGAACGCGCCGGCCATCGCCAGCGCCGATCCCCACTGTCCCGCACCGGTCTCGGTGACCAGCCGCTTGACGCCCTCCTGCTTGTTGTAGTAGGCCTGGGCCACGGCAGTGTTCGGCTTATGCGAGCCGGCCGGGCTGACGCCCTCGTATTTGTAATAGATCTTCGCTGGCGTATCGAGCGCTCGCTCCAGCCGCCGCGCCCGGAACAGCGGCGTCGGCCGCCACTGCCGGTAGATCGCCTGGACCTCCTCGGGGATCTCGATCGCCCGCTCGGTGCTGACCTCCTGCATGATCAGCGCCATCGGGAACAGCGGCGCCAGGTCGGCCGGGCCGATCGGCTGGCCAGTCGCCGGGTGCAGCGGCGGCGGGGGTGGGCTGGGCAGATCGGCCGCGATGTTGTACCAGCTGGTCGGCATCTGATCTTCCGACAGGACGTACTTGACGGTGTCCATTGGCAGTGCCTCCTCGTTGAGTTGTCAGTTGCCCGTTGTTCGTAGTGAAACCACGGACAACGGACAACTACCGGCAAAACAAAAAACCCCTCGTCCACGAATGGGACGAAGGGACGAGAGCAAAATCTCGCGGTGCCACCCTTGTTCGCCGGCTCGTATGGAACCGACGCGCTCAGCAGGTACGAGACGCCAGACAGCGCCTGATACCCTGCGCCCTGATAACGGTGGCGTTTCCGGCGGCTCCTACTGGAATTGTAAATTGTATATTTCAAATTGTAAATGCACTGCCAATTTGCAATTTACAATCTGCAATTTACAATCGTTTCGCTCCGCAACTCCCAGGGCCATTCCGCGCCCGCGCTCGCACCGGCTTCACACCAGGCCGCCGGCTCTCTGGGCGGCGACGAGTGCGCGTACTTTTCCTGTTCGTCGTCGTTATATTCTTAGGTTGCGCAGAGTATAGCAGTAGGCATTCCGGTTGTCAACCATACTTTGGAACGATATCGATTCACTCCTGCGCATTGACAAGCCCGCCCTTTTCGCATACGCTTCCCTGGGTGTTGATGTCTAGCGTAACGTTCGCAGAACCATGCTATGTGGCTCAGACTTTTCATCGGCATCATCTGCCTTATTGTAGCCTTGCTGCTGCTACCCAGGTTTCAATCCGATTTCGCGCAGGATTATGCCGCCGCGCGCGGATGGTGGGCCGGGCAGGACACCAACGGCCGCACCGCCGATCTGCTGTCCGAATGCTGCGCGGGGATCGCGCCGCTCTACGGTGGCATGCAGACAGCCCATCCGCCGTTTGCCACACTGCTGGCGCTTCCATTGGCTCGCCTGCCCTGGCCGCTCGCGCGCACCGCCTGGCTGATCGCCAGCTGGCTGGCGATCGTCGGCGCCTGGCAGATCCTGCGCGTCTCACCCTGGCTCTGCGCGACGACAGCCAGCTTCTGGATCATTGCGCTTGGGCTTGGCACCCACGAGCCGCTGATGTTTCTCCTGCTGGCGCTGGCGTTTCAGCTCGATTCGCACGCCCGGCGGCCGGCCGCGGCGCTTATCGGCCTGTGCGCGGCGATCAAAGTTTACCCGGCCGTGCTGATCGTCGGGCTGTGGGTGAGCGGCCGCCGCCAGATGGCGCTGGTCGCGGCTTCCGTCGGGGCGGCCATACTGATCTTGTGCGAGTTGGTGCTTGGTTTTGGGGTCACTCTGGGTTGGCTGCGGTTCGTGCCGATCAACACGCTGTATTATGTCGACGAGATCGGCAACGACTCGCTGGTACGGCTGGTGCGTGCGATCATCCCTGGCGCCCCGCCCGCACCGATCGCCCTGGCCGCGCTGCTCCTGCTATTCGTGCCGCTTGTACCACGGATTCGTTCCGGCGCCTGGATGCAGCCCCTGATACCCGTGATGCTCCTGGCATCACCGCTCAGCTGGCGCCACTACATGGGTCTGGTCGCGCTCGACAACGTCCGGCCGTTCGAGCAGGCCTGCCTAGCGCTTGCCGGCCTGGCCGCGCTGCTTGTGGGAATGAACCTGCTCCCGCCGGACAACATGGCTCCGATCGTCCAGGGGCCGCTGCTGCTGGTGTTGATGCTGATGTGGTATCGTCAGGCTCGCCTCGGCAAGCCGCCTACGCCCGCCCCTAATCTGGCGCTCCCGGCGGAAACATGAACGACAAACGATCACTCAAGCTGAACAATTCAGATCAAATCGCGATAACCTGCGCCAGGAACCAACAACTATGCAACAGCTCGACTCATCTGCGAGAACAGTGAAAGCGCCCGTTATGCCACGCCTGTATCAGCGCCTGACATCGCTGCTGGTCCGGCCGATCGTCGCTCTGCCGCTTCTGACACTGCTGGCACTGGCGCTGCGCCTTTACAGGCTCGACTACCGCGATTACTTCGACGACGAGGTGATCACAACTTTTGTCGCCCGCCAGCCACTCGCGGACATTTATCGCAATGTGATGGCCAATGATAGTCATCCGCCGTTCTATCACATGTTGCTGCATGTTTGGCGAGCTGGTTTTGGCGAAAGCCTGACTGCGCTGCGCCTGTTCTCGGTCGTCACCAGCACCGCATGTGTGCCGCTCGTCTATCGGCTTGGCTGCCTACTGACCAGCCGCTCGGCGGCGCTGGTGGCCGCCGCCCTCATGGCGATCGCGCCATTTCAGATCTATCACGGCCAGCAGGCGCGCATGTACCCGCTGCTCGCGCTGATTGTACTGCTCACCTCGCTGGCCTTCGTCCGCGCGTGGCGTGACGGCAGCTGGTGGCGCTGGCTTCTGTTCGGCCTCTGTGTGGCTGCGGGCCTCCACACCCATATCTACTTTCCGCTGTCACTGCTGGCGCTCGACCTGTGGTCGATCTACGAATCGTTCGCCCGGCGGCGCTTCGACAAAGCACGCTGGACTGGGCTGATCGCCGCACAGGCGCTGGCAGCCGTGCTGTTTCTACCGTTCCTGCCGACGCTATTCGGCACGATCCACAGTGTGGTTCAATCGTTCTGGATTCAGTCGACCCAGCCCTTCGATTGGGTGATCGACCTTATCAGTGTCGCCAACAACGCACTCCTGACCTCGCTGCCGGACTTCGCCATGCCGCCGTGGTATATCATTGCCAGCTATCTTGCGGCGATCGCGGCGCTGCTGCCGGCCCTGATCTACAGCATCCGCGAAGCACGCCGGAATTCGGCCGAGCGCGGCGCATGGATGCTGCTGCATCTGATGATCTGGACCCCGCTCCTCGGCGCAACGGCGATCTCGTTGGCGATCAAGCCGATACTGCTGGATCGGTCGCTGATCGGCATCTCGTCGGCCTTATATGTGCTGCTGGCCTGGATGTTCGTGCGCTTTTGGAAGCGGCGACTCGTGCAGATCGTGGCGCTGGCCTTTGTCGTCAGCTGCCTGGCTAGCAACTTGCTCACATTTCCTGCTGCGCATGTTCAGGATGATCTCGTACGTATGGCCGACTATCTCGCGCGCGAAGCGCGCCCTGGCGATGCGATCGCCTATGCCGACTGGCAATCGTTCGACACTGCCGCGCTGACCCACCCACAGCAGCCGGATGTATATGTGCTGCCCTTTCCCGACGACCCCACCGCCCAGACGTATTGGCACAGGCGCATGGAGGCCATGCGCTGGCGTAGCCCTCGGATGGTGGCCTCGGTGCCCGAGTTCGGCCCGCGCTACCAGCGCATCTGGCTGGCCTTCAGCCTCTATACCTACGGCCTAGACTATCACAAACAGGTCAATCAGGGCTGGCTCGAACAGCACGGTCGCCGCGTAGATCGAATCGAGTTCCCGCGTGCCGTTCTGTTCTTGTATGAAATGACACGCTGAACTAGCTGGCGCGATGAATCCTAACAATATCGGAGTTACGCAGTTGCCCTACTCAGGGGCTGTTCCGCCTGCCCTTCATCAGGCTCAGGATGGTCAGCGGCAAGGTGCTTCCCAGAGTTCTTCGAATTTCGCTTCTGCCGAAGGATAAAGCCACGAACCACATCAGTCCTATAAGCATACAGTTGGCCGATTTGCTACATCTATCCCTACCCTAGCGGAGTATATCCTCGCCGCGACAGATTGTCATCTGTTGCAGATACGATAATTCTCGCGCGGCCTCTCGCTTGGGGAATAACAGCACCAGAAGCAGCGCCGGGCCGTAGAGGAAGAGAACTATCCAGATGCGTACATCGCCACCGATCGCCAACGAGCAACAGTAGCCAACCCAGCTACCGAGCGCCATGAGCAGCATCTGGCGCGGCGAATCGGGGAGGCAAAACAGCACCAGAGGATCGTAAAACCCGCGTTGTGGCATCAGCCCTGCGAGCAAGAGAAAGCGACCACGCGTTTCCTGCCTTCGTGCTAGGACGAGCAAGAGCAGCGGTCCCGGGACTACCAGCAGTGGAATAAAACCAGTGTATCCCTGGGCATTGCTCCACCAGCGCAGCGGCCAGAGCGGATCGATCGCGAGGCTGATCAGGCCGAACCCGACGCAGGCAAGTGCGCGGCGCCAGGTCAGCCGCGTTAGCATGGTCGGCAAGCCAATATGCGGTTTGACCAGGAACAGAGGCAGCAGCACGGGGAGTAGTGTGATCGCTAGAATGAGAGGCGACCACTGCATCCATTGGAAGGCGACCCAGAACGGCGCAGATCCAAACACACCGAGCCGCCACCACGCCTCGCGTGTCAGCCCGTAGGCAAGTAGTCCGCACGAGCAGGCAAAGATCGCCGGTCCCGCAATAATCCCGGGAAGAAAGCTGAACGGCAAAACCACCAGCGCTGTAGTCATCATATTTGGCGGATACCCATCGCCAAGGACACACACGGCATATGGATCGCGCCCCATCCGCAACATTGTCGCGGCGCACAATGGCCAGTTCAGGTCGCCATATGCGTCCCCGATCAGGAGACGATACAAGGCGCATAAGATAAAGACCCCTACTCCTCCCAGTAATGCGACACGGATCCGCTGTCGAGCGGGCGGAGTATTGGATCCTATCACCGAGCGCATATCTGCCACCTTTGGCCTCTGAAAGGGCTCACCGGCAAATCGCATCGCACTATGTCTGCTCGTCGATTGCGCCACCGGCACGGACGCGTGGCGCCATCGCCGGCAGGCGTGCCGGCCCGCCGGCGATCATCCAGGCTGCCAGCAGATGCCCGCACAAGATCCAGGGCAGCAGCGCCAGCATCGTCCCGTTCCGCAATTCGATCGACATCGGCCCTTGCATGATGCTGGCCAGCCCGAGGCCAAGCAAGGTCCAGTTACTCTGGCGCGGGCGCAGCGCCGGCAGCAGCGCGACCATCCCGTAGAAGCTGGTCTGTGGAAACGCGGCCGCCGCCAGCCACCACTGCCAATCGCCACGGCGACTGCGGTACCACAGATAGGCGGCCAGCGCGAACAGCGCCACGCTTGGTCCCTGCCATGCGGCCAACTGCAAGATCCGCCCGCGGTAGCTCGTCAGCGAGATCAGCCAATCGCTCCAGATGCCCGGATTGATCAGCGTCGGCGGCAGGGCCAGCAGCGCTGTGCCAAGCACGATCCCGCCCCACAGCCGCCGGTGCTCCGGCGCGGCGCGATCCTGCCACAGCAGCCACAGCAGCGGCACGATCGCCACCTGCGGTTTGGTCAGCGCCCAGGCCAGCGCCAGGCCCCACAGCCAGCCGCGCCGCTCGGCCCGTGCGGCCGCCCACAGCACCAGCACCACCATCAGGCTGCTCTGGCCCTCGACCAGGTGCAGAATCAGTGGCGACCAGCACAGCAGCAGCAGCTGCGAGCGGTGGGAGTTACGAATGAGCAGCCACCAGAGCACCAGCTCCAGCGCCGTCCACACATAGAACCCTAGCCCGCCCAGCGGCACGAACAGCGCCAGCCACGGCAGCGCGGTCGGCGGGTAGGCAAATGCGCCGGCGCTAAACTCGGCCGAGAGCGCGCCGTAGGGGTTCCGCCCGTGCAGCCATGCTTCGGCGCCAGCCATGAAGATGCGCCAGTCGATCTGAAACAGTTTCGCGATCTTGTCGAACATAGTGCGCTTTCCGCCAGAACCTGAGTGTGGGATGTCAGATATGCGCCGTCGAGAAGCCCAATACCCAATATTCGAAATCTTGTTTGGAAATGCTATAGACCGCTACATTGATATTGACCGCTTCATAAGCAGCTAAAGATGGCTGCTGGGGAGGTCTGGAGGGCCGAAAGCCCTCCAGACCTCCCCAGCGGTGGGGTGTGGGGCGGCTTCGCCGCCCCACACCCCACCACAAAGTTTAGCTATTTGTGCAGCGCTTAGTAGCTAAGCGTAGTGCGTACCGCGTCATGGTGCCATTGGAATACGCACTACGAAGAGTAGATTTGTATGCAGCGATCAATAGAGCGGTTATCCGCCCTCTGCCACGACGGCCTCAAGCCTGACTGGCTCGATGGCTTGCTGGAGCTGAATGCCCAACAAAAGAAACCCACCCGAGATCGGCAGCAGCTGCGCCAGCCACAGCACGCTGCTCGGCACGTGGTAGATCAACATCGCAGCGGCGAACAGGAAGTATGACACTACCAGCAACGGCTGCTGGCGTCGATTCGACCTGGCCAGCGCGTCGAGCCAGGGCAGATAGACCAGCACAAAATAATGCTCCCACACCACCGGCGTCACCAACACCAGTGTGGTCATGCCTAGCGCGAATGCCTGAGCCGTATCGCGTGCCCGCCAGGCGCCATACAGCACGGCAAGCATCACAAGTCCGCGCATCGCCATGCTGATGTAGTACGCCAGGAGCGCGCTGCCGAACGCGTTAGTCAGCATCGCCGCGATCGTCGTATGGTTTGTGCTATGTGCGATCACCGAGCCGCTGTGTCGCGGCAGTACATCTGTGAAGAAGACGTAGGCCTGGTCCCAGCCGACCGCCGCGTAGCTTCCGATCAATATCAGCCCAGCGCTGAGCGTCGCCGCGGCCAGGCAGCGCCAGCGCCTGCGCGCCAGCAGCGGCGCGAACAGCAGCAGCGGAAAGATTTTCACCGCGATCGCGATCCCCAGCACGAGGCCGGCCGGAACATCACGGCCGCGGCGCAAGAACATCCAGCTCACCGTCAGGAGCAGCAGAAGCTGGAGCTGGGTCTGTCCCCAGAAGAAGTGCGACAGCACCGGCGTGAACGCAACCAACTCGCCTAGCAAAAGCGGCCACCAGATCGGCGGCACACGTTCGCGTAGATCGCCGGATAACTCGCGCAGGAGCAGCGCCAGCGCTCCGGCCCAACAGAGCAGCGAGATCAGCGCCCAGACCCACCATGTGGTCAGGTAATCCGGCAACGGCAGCAGCAGCAGGGCGATTGGCGGCGGGTAGATGTATTGGATCGGCTTAGCATAGAAATCCACGCCGGTCTCATACAGCGGCAGGCCGGATCGCAGCCGCGCCGCGCCCTCGTAGAACGCGGCCAGGTCGGAGACCGCTTCTGACGATCGCTCAACCAGCGTCAGTGCCAGCTTGATCAGGAACAGCAGTGCGATCAGCACGCCAGAGACGCTGGTAATCCGCAAGAGCCGCTGTTCGTGTGGGCGCTGCGCCGTTATGATAAGTCTTGACATGCTG
>DATFXE010000796.1:0-6021 GCA_035258585.1 Roseiflexaceae bacterium
CCGCCGTCACGATCGCGAACTCGCTCGACGTGGCGAAAGCCGCAACCCAATTGAGCCGTTGGGACGTCGACCCGCAGATGAAGGACGTGGCTTTCGCTCCCGACGGTCAGATCTTCGCTACTGCATTGTCCGATGGGACAGTGATGCTCTGGCCAAAAGCCGGCGGCAAGCCAGTCGGGATCCAATGCCTGCCCTCTGCGTACGATTCAGACGTTGTAGCCGTGGCCTTCGCCTCCGACGGCCAGACGCTCGCGGCGGCATCACAGGAGGGAATCGTACAGATCTGGCGGGTAAGCAGCGGTGGTGATACACGCACCATCTCCTTGCCAACCAAAGGCTTCGCTGTGGAAAACCTGGCCTTCGCGCCCGATGGGCGTACTCTGGCTGTAAGCATGGCGAAAGGAGCAACAGTGCTGCTGATCCGTGTGAGCGACGGCCAACCTCTGCACGCACTCAACCCGAAAGGCGCGGGAATAGTGAATATGGCCTTCGCCCCTGATAGCCAGCTCATCGCCCTGGGATTACAGGATGGCAGCGTCCAGATCTGGAACGCCGGCGACGGTACATTGCGGGGCGGCTGGCAGTTGAAGCAGAAAGGTGCGCCTGAGTTGGCTTTCGCGCCCGACGGCAAAACGATCGCCCTGGGGTTGCAGCAGGGAGAGCTGCAACTCTGGCAAATAGATGGTACGCTGATTCAGACGCTGAACTCGCAGACAAAGGCTCCTGTTCGTCCAGCATTTGCCCCCGACGGCCAGACGCTCGCGGCGGCGCGACTAGATGGCACGATCGAACTCTGGCAGACGAGCGATGGCACGCTGCTGCGCACGCTCGACGGCGGGCCAACCAAAGGGCGCACCAGCCTGGCCTTCTCGCCCGACGGTGAAGCGCTCGTCGCAGCATGGGAGGCTGGCGCGGTCGAGCTGTGGGGGCTGCCGGCGAAACCGGGCGCCTGATACCAATTCTACCTGAACAAGCGACATACCATCACGACGGAGGACGAATGCTGTCGTCTTCCGTCCTCCGTCCTCCGTCCAGCATGTCGAGTGTTCACGTTCGCATCAGCATTTCGCCTCATATCTGGGAACGAGTTTCTGATCGTCTCCACATAGCGCCCCGCGCGGCGGGCTTTGCCGTGCCGTTCGCGCCGGGTGCAATGTTTGGAGCGGCCCGCGGTCGACGACCATGGAGAGACACACATGCATCGATATCGGTTCATCCTTCTGGTACTGAGCGCCGCGCTTGCGCTCGGCGGGTGCGATCTTGGCAGTTCATCCGAACGGCCCGCCGTCGACCAGCAGACGCCAACTGCCGAATCGCTCGGCGGCACCGAGCAGCCAGCGCAGGCGGCCGATCATGTCACGATCACCTTTGGCGCGATAGGCTTCATGCGCCACATCTACGAGCCGCTGATTGCCGCCTTCAATGGGCAGCACCCCGGCATTATCGTGCAGTTTGTCGCGCTCGACGAGCTGTACCGGCGCGGCGCCGAGTACGACGAGCTGATGCGCCAGATCGTCAGCCGCGCCGACACGGCCGAAGCGCCCGCCGACGAGCAGCAGTTCAAGCTGGGCCTGCTGCGCGACCTCGCCCCGCTGATCGAGGCCGACGCGAATTTCGATCGCGACGACTTCTACCCCGGCGCGCTCGCCAGCAGCACGGCGCCCGGCGGCGCGATCTATAAGCTGCCGCAATCGCTGGAGCTACAGCTCCTGTTCTATAACCAGGATCTCTGGGATGCGCGCGGGGTAGCTGCCCCGGCGCCGGATTGGACCTGGCAAGACGTGACGGCGGCTGCCCGACGGCTGGCGCGCAAACAGGGCGACACGGTCGGAATCTACGGCCTGGCCGATAGCGACACCTACCTGGCCGTACTGCTGAACGAGCTGCGCGGCGCTGGCGTCGATCTGCTGGCGGCCAACCCCGGCGACGTGCATGTGGACCGGCCCGAGGTTGTGGCGGTGCTGGAGCGCATGGCCGATCTGTTCAAATCCGGCGCGTTCTACTACCCGCCCGCGGGCCAGGATTGGCGCGACCAGGTCGATGGGCTGATCGCCAGCCAGCGCCTCGCCATGTGGGGGTCGGGGTCCAGCCGGGGCGCATTTGCCAAAGGCCAGCCGCCCGGCTTTCGGTTGGGCGTGGCGGCCTACCCGGCTTTCCCAGGCGGCAACCAGGATTTTGCCAACGGCTGGGTCATGAGCAGTGGCACACAACATCCCAACGAGGCCTGGGCCTGGCTTTCATTCCTCAGCAAGCAGCTGATCGCCGGGCAGGAGGGTGGCAAAGGCGCGATCGATCAGCTGAATGTCCTCCCGGCGCGCCGTTCAGTAGCCGAGCGGAGCGGCTACTGGTCGCATCTGGACGACCAGACCAGAGCGGCGGTGCAGGCTGCGCTGGATCGCCCAATCCAGCAGTCGCGCGCGCGCGCAAACCCGCTGGAGGCTTACCAGCCGCTGATCGCGGCGGTCCAGGAGATCATCGGCGGCACGTCGGCGGCAGCCGCTGCCGGCAGGGCCCAGGCTGCGATCGCCGAGCGGGCGGCTCAGGCCCAGCAGACGCCGGCTGTGACGCCGACGATCCAGCCGGTGGTGGTAGCGACGCCAGCGCCCAACGTGGCCGAGCCGGGTGCGACGACGATCACATTTGGGATGCCGTTGGGCAAAGGCAGTGACCGAGCAACCCAGTTTGTACAACAGTTCAACCAGGCCAACCCGGCCGTGTTCGTCCAGCTCAAAGATACCTTCACAGGCAGCGGAATGCTGTCGCCAGCCGAGGCGGCTGCGCAGACCGACTGCTTCGCCTCGCCGCTGCCGCCCGCGCCGGCCGAGCTGACCGCCACGCTCGACCTCCAGCCCCTGATCGACGGCGATGCCAACTTTCCACGCGACGACTACTCGGCGGCGCTGCTCGCGCCCTATCAGCAGAGCGGCGGGCTACACGGCCTGCCATGGGGCCTGATCTTCCGCGTGCTGGTGTATAACAAAGACTTGTTCGATGCGGCTGGATTGACTCCACCGGATGCGGCCTGGTCGATCGACGATTTCATGCACGCCGCCCAGAAGCTCACCAGCGGGGATGGCGACACCAAGCAATATGGCTTCGTGATACCCAGAAGCCAGTCCGAGGCCGGAAAGTTTCTGGTCCACCTATTCGGCGCGGCGCTGGTCGTGGGCAGCGGCGAGACGCTTCGACCCACATATACCGACCCGAAGGTCGTGCAGGCGGCTCGCCAAGTCGTCGATCTGCTTGAACACACCTCGCCGCACGCGCGCCTGAACGACTATGCCCAGACCAGCCAGCAGATCGACTACGGCGAGCTCACCGGGCAGGGCCGCGCCGGCATGTGGTTCGCCTGGGGCCTGTACGCCTACGGCCGCGATCAGCCTGGGTTCACCATGGCCATGGCGCCGCCGCCGCTGGCCCACAGCGTGCTCGACGCCGACGACATCGCGACCACCAGCCTATATATCTCGGCTGGGACCGACAAGCAGCAGGCGTGTTGGACCTGGCTGCGGGCGCTCAGCGCCAGCACACTTGGTGGTGTCGGCGGCTTTCCGGCGCGCCGCTCGGTCGCACAATCGGACACGCTCAACCAGAATACGCCCGGCTCGGCGGCCGTGTATCAGGCGTACATGCAGGCGCTCGACCGCGCCGGCCAGCTCGCGCCCGGCGGCGACGCGCGTGGCACGCCGCCGATCGACTACTTCTGGTTCTATCGGGCGATCGATCGCGGGCTGCAAGGCCGCGACCTTGAGCGCGAGCTGGCCGAGGCCCAGGCGCTGACCGAGCAGTACATCGCCTGCGCGCGCGGCGGCAGCCAGCGCGACCAGTGCGCTCGACAGGTCGATTCGACCTATGGTCAGTATTGAGGTTTGGTTGGCACTACTATTGACGATGGACGATAGATGATGGACGATAGGTGACGCTTGAATCGTCCATCGTCTATCGTCCATCGTCTGAGCGGTGAAAGCGCACCTAGTCTCGGCTCAGTCTCACCAGCGCCAGCCCGCGCTCAATGATCGCCCTCAGCTCGGCCGCGTGCTCGGCGGTCGGGTCGAGCAACGGCGCGCGCGCGTGGCCGACCGGCCGGCCGGTGATGCCAACGCCGGCTTTGATCAGCGCCACAGCGTAGCCCCTCACACGGTCGCGCAGCTCGGCGAACGGCCGGTAGAAGCCTTCCAGCAGCCCATCGCGCGCGGCCGCATCGCCGCTGGTGGCGGCGCGGTAGAACGCCCAGGATATCTCGGGAACGAAGTTGAACACCGCCGAAGAGTAGCTGTGTACGCCCAGCCCCAGGAACGCCGGCACAGAGAGTTCGGCCGTCGGCATGCCGTTCAGCATCAGCAGCCGCTCGCCGACCGCGAGCCGGATGCGCAGCAGACGCTCCATATCGCCATAGCCATCCTTGAAGCCACGCAGTACTATAGCCGATATCGGCTGTCAGGCCCCGCATACTGTCCCTTTTGGACAGGATGCTTCGATCGGCATATAATCGCCAGCGTCTTTTTTATTTATCTCTGCACAAATAACTCATGGCTTCGATCGGGAGGTGTGGAGGGGCCGAAGGCCCTTCCACACCTCCCCATTGGTGGGCTCATAAGGATAGGTAAGGAAGGGCACAGCCCTTCCTGATGCCTTTTCTGGCCGTCGTACTGGCGGCAAGGCCGCCAATACGACGACCAGAAAAATCTGATTCTTCCAAGAGCCGCAGTTCAGCCGCAACCTGGCCTTCGCTGAGCGCCTGCGCCCAATCGCCGAACGCCACGGCAAGAGCGTCGGCCAGCTGGCGGTGGCGTGGGTGCTGAGCAACCCGGCGGTGACATCCGCCATCGTCGGGGCGCGGCGGCCCGAGCAGGTGGCCCAGAATATCGGCGGCGCGGGCTGGCGGCTTTCCGAGAGCGACCTGGCCGAGATCGAGCAGGCCTACGCGCAGACGATCGGGTAGCTGACCACTGGAACATCGGTAGAGAATCCACAAAGAAACACAAATAAACCGCACTATTTCGCGTCTCTTCGTGTGTTTTCGTGAATCATGATGAATACTCTACCGGCGCTCTGGTAAATTGCAAGGCAGATTGGACGGCCTACGATGTATCACCCTACCACGCGGCTGCTGACGATACTCGAACTGCTGCAAGCGCATCGAACGCTGAGCGGCGAAGCGCTGGCGCAAAGGCTGGAAGTCGAGCCGCGCAGCGTGCGCCGCTATATCATGATGCTGCAGGATATGGGGATGCCGATCCAGGCAGTGCGTGGGCCAGGTGGCGGGTACGAGCTGCGCCCCGGCTTCAAGCTGCCGCCGCTGATGTTCACAGAAGAGGAAGCGACAGCAATTGTGCTGGGGTTGTTGGGCACGGCCAGGCTCGAGGTCGACCAGCCGACGATGGCGATCGAGGGCGCGCTGGCAAAGGTGCTGCGGGTACTTCCGCTGCGCGCCCGCGAGCGCCTGAACGCGGTGACCGCCAATCTGGTGCTGTCGCCGAACGAGCAGGCAGGAAGGCCTGACGCCTCGCTGCTGCTCGACCTCAGCGAAGCCATCCAGCGGCGGCAGCGTATCGCCATCGACTACCGCTCGCATCACGACCAGGTCACGCATCGCACGGTCGATCCATATGGCCTGGCCGGCTGGTGGAGCCATTGGTATCTGGTCGGCTACTGCCATTTACGCCAGGGCTACCGAACCTTTCGCCTGGATCGGCTGGAGGAGATGCGGGTGTTGGAGGAAAGCTTCAAGCGTGTGGAGGACTTCGACGTGCAGGCCTACGTCTACGAACATCTGGGCAAACTGTCGTCGCGCTACCAGATCGCGGTCGAGTTTCACGCTCCGCTGTATGCGGTGCAGCAAAAGATCCCTGCCGGCTATGGCACCCTCACGGAAACACCCAAGGGCGTGTTGTTCCAGAGCGAGCACGGCGACGTGGCCGACGTGGCGCGCTATCTCGTGAGCCGAAACCTGCCCTTCGTCGTGCATAGTCCGCCTGAGCTGCGCGCGGAGTTGCAAGCCTTAGCCGAGCGGATCAGCCG
>DATFXE010000797.1:0-3265 GCA_035258585.1 Roseiflexaceae bacterium
ACGAGCTGCTGCTGCGCGATGGATTGTATGCGCGGCTGTATACGATGCAGTTTCGCACCCATGCGGATGTCTTCGCGTATTCAGCGGCTGAATAAGCGGTTCTTTATGATATTGCTGGCAAACTCGCCAGGTGGGGGTGCGTGGGCCACTGGCCCCGCGACGTTTCTGTTTTGCACCTGGTTCGGGCGGCAAAGCCGCCCGAACCAGGTGCAAAACCAAATGCTTCTTGGAGGGCTTGCGGCCCACGCACCCCCGCTAAAACACCAACTGCATAAGTCCTAAATAAATTGGTGGCTTGGTAAGCGCAAAAATCCAAAGCTGAAGTACAATGCTGCTGCTCACAAATGGATGGGAAACGAAGATGACAAGCAGACCGTGCATACTGGTAGTAGACGACGACCGCTCGATCACCAAGGTGGTGCGTGGGTATCTTGAGCAAGCGGGCTATGCCGTGCTGACCGCGCACGACGGCGCCACGGCGCTGCGCGTGCTGCGGGCCGAGCAGCCGGATCTGCTGGTGCTGGACCTGATGTTGCCGGATCGCGATGGTTGGGAGATCACCCGGCAGATTCGCGCCGACACCACCCTGGCCGCCACGCCGATCATTATGCTGACAGCGCGCGTCGAGGACACCGACAAGATCGTCGGGCTGGAGCTGGGCGCTGACGACTATATCACCAAGCCGTTCAACGCCCGTGAGGTGGTGGCGCGTGTACGTGCGCTGCTGCGACGCTCACAATTTGGCCAGGCTGCGGCGGGGATGGTCCTGACCGCCGGTGGGTTACGGCTGGATCTCGATCAACGCGTTCTAATGGTGGACGGTGCGCCGGTCGATCTTACCCGCACCGAGTTCAAGCTGCTCCAGCTGCTGATGGCCAACCCCGGCCACACGCTCGCCCGCGATGAGCTGCTGGAGAAGGTGCTCGGCTACGCCTACGAGGGCATGGGCCGCACGCTCGATACGCACATCCGCAACCTGCGCAAGAAGATCGAGCCGGACCCCGACCAGCCGACCTATATCCAAACCGTCTACGGCGTCGGGTACCGGCTGGTGGGAGGCGAGCGATGAAGCTGACGCTGTGGGCGCAGATGGCCGCACGTATTTTACTGGCAATGCTATTCGGGTTGACGGTATTCGCCGGGCCGATCTTCTACATTCTATTTGCCAAGTCGCCGCTCGATCCCTTGTCCGAGCTGGTGCGCTGGGCGCCCGATCGTCTTGGGCTACGCCTGATCGCTGTGCTGCTATATGTCGGCGGGCTGTGCCTGCTGTTCGCTTATGCGGCCAGCCGTGGCGCGCCCAACCCATTCGATGAGCTTACCGCGAGCATCCAGCGCATCGCCACGCGCGATTTTCATGTACGGCTGGGACCGTTCAAGTTCAAGGAGCCGCACGAGATGCTCAAGATCGCCGAGGCGTTCAATGTCATGGCGGCCGAGCTGCAGCGCGGGGAGGAGCTGCGCACCGCCCTTATGGCCGATGTCTCGCACGAGCTGCGCACGCCGCTGACCGTGCTGGAGGGCAATCTGCGCGCGGCGCTGGACCGAGTCTACCCGCTGGACGAGGCCGAGATCGCCAACCTGTATGGGCAGACGCGCCACCTGATCCGTCTGGTCAATGATCTCCACGAGCTGGCGCTCGCCGAGGCGCACCTCCTGCCGCTCGACATGGCGCCGACCGACCTGACGCTCCTGGTCGACGAGACGCTCCAGGTCTTCACGCCGCTGGCCGACGAACGCGGCGTGACGCTCCACGCCAGCATGGACAGCTTGCCCAGCGCGACTGTTGACGCGGTGCGGATACGCCAGGTGCTGCACAATCTGCTCAGCAACGCGCTGCGCCACACGCCGCCGAATGGCGAGATCGCGGTTTCGGGAACGCTAGACGACTGTGCGATCGTCATCGCCGTGACCGATACCGGCGATGGCCTGGAGCCAGAGCAGCTCAGCGCAATCTTCAACCGCTTCTACCGCACCGACAAGTCGCGCAGCCGCGATACTGGCGGCACCGGGCTGGGGCTGGCGATCGCCAGTGCGATTGTCGCCACGCACGGCGGTTCGCTCGTCGCATCCAGCGCCGGTCTGGGCAAGGGCAGCACCTTTGCCATCCGCTTGCCACTAGCCGCTTAGCGCGCCAGCCAGCCGCCGTCGACCACCAGCACATGGCCGTGAACGTAATCACTTGCGCGCGACGCTAGGAAGACGGCCGCGCCGATCAGGTCATCCGGTGCACCCCAGCGGCCAGCCGGGATGCGCTCCAAGATCTGCCGGCTGCGCTGTGGATCGTCGCGCAGCGCCTGGGTGTTATCAGTCTCCATGTAGCCGGGCGCGATCGCGTTCACGTTGACGCCTTGCCCGGCCCACTCGTTTGCCAGCGCTTTGGTCAAGCCCGCCACTGCATGCTTGGATGCCGTATAGGCCGGGACGCGGATCCCGCCCTGAAAGGTCAGCACCGAGGCGATATTGATGATCTTCCCGCCGCCTCGTGTGAGCATCACGCGTCCGGCCGCCTGCGACAGCGCCCACAGGCCAGTCAGGTTGACATCCAGCACCGCGCTGAAGTCCTCCAGCGTGGTCTCAGCAGCGGCGGCGCGCCGGATCGTGCCGGCATTGTTGACCAGGATGTCCAGCCGCCCCAGCTGCTGTATCGTTTGTGTGACGATCTGCTCGGCGGACTCGGGCCGTCCCACATCGAAGGTCAGCCCAAGCCCACGCCGGCCCGCTGCCAAGATGGCCGCCAGGGTTGCCGCGTTGTGGCCTGATCGCGAGACGATCGCGACACCAGCGCCGGCTTGGGCCAGGCCGATCGCGATCGCCCGGCCGAGCCCTTTGTCGCCGCCGGTGACAAGCGCGACCCGCCCGTCGAGGCGAAAAAGATCAAGCGTCACCACGTCATTTGGCCTCAATAGAAGATTGCCACTATAGCTCATCGCTTTTGGGGCGTCGTTTCAGCATCATCGTGAACTCACCCTGCTGAACGACCTCGCCGCGTTGGTTGAACAGCTGGATGGCCTGAACGATGATGCCGCGATCGGGCGCGCGGGTCTCACGCATACTGCTGATCTCGATCGCGGCGTGGACCGTGTCGCCGAACTTGATTGGGGCCGTGAACTTCCAGCTGAGACCTAGGAAGGCTACCGCGCCGTCGGAGTCGATTCCAGCGCGATAGAGCAGGCCGACCACCATAGACAGCCCGAGCAGCCCATGCGCGATCCGCTCGCCGAAAGGGCCGGAGCTTGCGTACTCGGCGTCGGTGTGCAGGCGG
>DATFXE010000798.1:0-3942 GCA_035258585.1 Roseiflexaceae bacterium
ATATAAGTTAAGAGTTAAAAGTTAAGAGTTAAGCGTGCATGTTTCTCTTAACTCTTAGCTCTTAACTCTTAACTCTTAACTACACTTATGGCACGACTACAGATCAATCGCCTGACCAAGCGTTTTGGCGGCACGGTCGCAGTGCGCGACCTGAGCCTCGATATCGCCGATCGCGAATTTCTGGTATTGCTAGGTCCCTCCGGCGCGGGCAAGACGACGACGCTGCGCTGCGTGGCCGGTGTCGAGAAGCCCGAATCCGGCACGATCCGCTTCGACGACCAGGATGTGAGCCATGTCTCGCCGGCTGAGCGCGACGTGGCCTTCGTGTTCCAGACCTACGCGCTGTATCCACGGAAGACCGCGTTCGAGAATATCGCCTTCCCGCTGGTGGCGCGCCAGTTCGCGCAGGCCGATATCGAGCACGCGGTGCGCGAGGTGGCCCAGAAATTGCACATCGAGCATTTGCTCGACCGCCGGCCCGCACAGCTCTCGGGCGGCGAGCAGCAGCGCGTGGCGCTGGGCCGCGCGATGGTGCGCCGGCCGCGCGCCTTCCTGATGGACGAGCCGCTTACCAACCTGGACTTCAAGCTGCGTGTGGAGATGCGCAGCGAGCTGAAGCGGATTCATAGCGAGCTGAATACGACGCTATTCTATGTCACCAACGACCAGACCGAGGCGATGTCGCTGGCTGATCGGATCGCCGTCCTCAACGCCGGCGTCTTGCAGCAGGTCGGCACGCCCGAGCAGGTCTACGACCATCCAGTCAACCGCTTCGTGGCCGGGTTTATCGGCAACACGCGTATGAATTTTTTGCCCTGTGTGCTTCGTAACGAAGATGGCCCGGGGCTACACGGGCGCGACGGCGCGTGGCAGCTAGCGATTTCTGACAGCCTGCGCGATGCTATTCGCTCGCGCAGTGATGGAGACGCGCTGATCCTTGGTATACGGCCCGAGGATCTGGCGCTATCGACACAGCCGACGGACGGTGCGATCGAAGCCGAGGTGTATGCGGTCGAGCCGTTGGGCGATCGGACGATCTTCGACTTGCGCGTTGGCGACGATATCGTGAAGGTGCGCACGCCGCCAACCTTCGATGCCCCGCAGGGCAGCCGGCTCTGGTTCGATGTGGACCGCTCGCGGATTCATGTGTTCGACCCGCGCACCGACAAGGCGTTGATCTGAGCGCTCATAAAAGAAGACCGAATACCTGGGCGTTCTCGCGTGGGGTCATACACCTGCTCGCACAGCATACGCCCGTGGGAGAGTGAGGGCCGCTATGGCGCGTCGCACATATAGCCGAGTCGAGCGCGCGATCATCGCGCTGATGTTACTGGGTATGGTTGGCATGTTTCAGCCCTTCCTGGCGGTGTTGTATCGTTATGGCTTTCTGCTGCTGCTGTGCAGCACCATCGGTTTTATCATCATTAGCCACCTCGTGCCGAAAGCCGACGCCGACGTGCCGGCGCCAATCGGCCCAGGCCAGGCGACAGAGCACGCGCAGCGCCGTGATCAGTGATCGGTAGCGCTGTGCGTACGTTCGGGACAGGGGCATCGCTGTGAGCAAACCTATTCTGATCATCGGCGCGCTGGATACCAAAGGGGCTGAGTTCGCCTTTTTGCGCGATCAGATCCAGGCCTCTGGCGCCGAGACGCTGGTGGTGAACATCGGCGTGATCGGCGAGCCATCCTTCGCCCCCGATATCGGCGCCGCCGAGGTCGCGCGGGCAGCCGGGTCTGATCTCGAGCAGCTGCGCGCCGAGCACGACCGCGGCCAGGCAATGGCGACCATGGCGCGCGGCGCGGCCGAGGTCGCGCGCCGCCTGCAGGCCGAGGGCCGGATGGACGGCGTGATCGGCATGGGCGGCAGCGGCGGCGCGTCGGTGATTACGTCCGCGATGCGGGCGCTGCCGCTGTACATTCCCAAGCTGCTGGTCTTCACGCTGGCGGCGGGCGATATGAAGCCGTATGTGGGCAGCCGCAATATCACGGTCATGCCGTCGATCGTGGATGTGGCCGGGCTGAATCGCGTCAATCGCCAGATCTTTAGCCACGCCGCCACGGCCATCGTGGGCATGGCGCGCGCCGCCGTGCCGGCCGCCGACGATCGGCCGCTCCTGGCCGCCAGCATGTTCGGCAACACCACGCCCTGCGTGGATCGCGCCCGCGCCGCGCTGGAGGCGGCCGGCTACGAGGTGCTGGTGTTCCACGCCACTGGCATCGGCGGGCAGACCATGGAGGCGCTGATTCAGGATGGCTTCGTGGGCGGCGTGCTGGATGTGACCACCACTGAGTGGGCTGACGAGATCGCGGGTGGAATCTTGAGTGCGGGCCCATCCCGGCTCGACGCGGCGGCTCAGGCCGGTGTGCCGCAGGTGATCGCGCCTGGATGCCTGGACATGGCCAACTTCGGGCCGCGCGCGAGCATGCCGCCGCAGTATCAGGGCCGCCAGCTGTATGAATGGAACCCGACTGTGACGTTGATGCGTACCACCGCGGAGGAGAACGCGCGCATGGGCCATATCATAGCCGAGAAGCTGAACTCGGCGCGCGGCCCCGTGCGGGTGCTGATCCCGCTGGGTGGCTTCTCGATGCTCGACAGCCCCGGCGAGCGATTCTGGGATCCCGAGGCCGACGGCGCGTTCATCGGCGCCCTGCGCGCCGACCTGCGGCTGGAGATCGCGATCGAGGAGCTGGACGCAAACATCAACGATCCGCGATTCGCCGATCGGGCGGCGGCGCTGCTGCTGGAGATGCTGCGCTATGAACGTTGAAACGTTGGAACGTTCTAACGTTCAAACGTTTCATTGGAGTGAACTATGCCCTTCATCTCACGCGAACAGTCACTGGCGCGGCTGCGCGATCAGGTTGCGCGCGGGCGGCCGATCATCGGCGCGGGCGCCGGCACGGGCATCTCGGCCAAGTTCAGCGAGCGCGGCGAGGTCGATATCATTATCATTTATAATTCGGGGCGCTACCGGATGGCCGGGCGCGGCAGCCTGGCCGGCATGCTGCCCTACGGCGACGCCAACGCGATCGTCGTTGAAATGGGCTACGAGGTGCTGCCGGTGGTCAAACGGACCCCGGTGCTGGCGGGGGTCTGCGGTACCGACCCATTCCGGCTGATGCCGGTGTTTCTGCGCCAGCTCAAAGAGATGGGCTTCGACGGCGTGCAGAACTTCCCGACCGTCGGCCTGTTCGAGGGCATGCTGCGCGCCGGCCTCGAGGAGACCGGTATGGGCTATGGCCTGGAGGTCGATATGATCCGCCAGGCGCGCGCGCTCGGTTTCCTCACCTGCCCGTATATCTTTACTACGGACGACGCACGCGCGATGGCCGAGGTCGGCGCCGATGTGCTGGTGCCACACATGGGGTTGACGACCAGCGGCAGCATTGGCGCCGCCACCGCGCTCACGCTTGAAGAGTCGGCCAGGCGCGTGCAGGCCATGCGCGACGCGGCAGTGCAGGTCAACCCCGACGTGCTGGTGCTCTGCCACGGCGGCCCGATCGCCACGCCTGAAGACGCGCAGTATATCTTCGATCACACCGAGGGCATCGCCGGCTTCTTTGGCGCCTCCAGCATCGAGCGCCTGGCGGTCGAGCCGGCGATCGAGGAGCAGACGCGCAGGTTCAAGCGGTTGACGCCACGAGCTGCAAGTGATTAGCGATAGCGATTGGGGATTAGAATTGGGGATTGGGATCCCGTCTTCCTAATCCCCTATCGCCAGTCCCTAATCCCTAATCCCACAAGGGAACGGCGATGCAGCAATCAGGAACCGGCTGGGTGGTCTACGGCGACGACGTAGAGTCGGTCGCCTTCGACTGGGGCGTGGTCAAAATCCTCAGCGAGCCGGCCGTCACCGGCGCCGAACGCTTCAGCTTCGGCATGGTGGTGCTGGCGCCGGGAAAGGGTCACGAGCGGCATAACCATCCTGGCGCCGAGGA
>DATFXE010000799.1:0-6654 GCA_035258585.1 Roseiflexaceae bacterium
CAGCGCTGGAGATACAGCCCAATCTTGCCCAGGCAGCGCTAGCGGCCGGGCAGGCGCTTACTCGTCTAGAGCAGCCCGACGCGGCTTGCCAGATGCTCGAGCGGGCAATCGCCCTCGACAGCTGTCTGACACAGGCTCACGCTGCGCGACGTGATCTTCTGGATGCAGCGGGCGAGCTTGGCGCGGCGCTCGAAGCAGCCCACCAGACGGTATCGCTTGCCGAGCAGGATGCCAGCCATGTGCTCAGGCTGGGCGAATTGCTGTTGGCAAGCGGCGAGACTGATGCGGCGCGTTCGGCAATCGAGCGCGCGCTCCAGCTTGATTCAACGCTCGTCGCAGCCCATGCCCGGCTCAGTCAGATCCACGCGGGGCACGCCAGATGGAAACTCGCCCGCAATCATGCTGAGCAGGCACTGGCGCTCGCTCCAGAGAACACCGATTACCGGGCGCTGCTGGCCGAAGCCTTGGCCGGCACGGGCGACTATATCGCGGCGGCCGCTACTCTGGCGCAGGCGATCGAGCAAACTCCTGGCCGCGCCGATTGGCAGTTCGCTCTCGGGCAGATCTACCGGCGAGCCGACGACGACTCGCAAGCGCTCACCTGCCTGCTGCGTGCGGCGCAGCTTGAGCCAGATCGCGCGGAGTATCAATATGTATTGGCACGCTGCCTGACTGATCTCGGGGAGCGCACGCGCGCGGCCGAGGCGCTTGAACAGGCGTTACGGCTCAACCCTGCGATGCCGGAATGGCGAGCTGACCTGGCCGAACTCCAGCTCGCGCGCGGCTGGCATGGCGAAGCGCTGGCTGAGATCAACCAGGCGCTAGGCAGCACGCCAGCCATCGGGCGCCTCTGGCGGCTGCGCGCCGCCGCGCAACTCCAGCTCGGCCGGACGGACGCCGCACGCGCCGACCTGGTCGAAGCACTGCGACGCGACCCACACGACGCGCCAAGCTTCACGCTGCTGGCGCGACTGCTGACCGCACAAGGCCGGCTGGATACTGCTCTCGAAGCAGCGCAGCGCGCGCTGGCGCTACAGCCCGACGACGCCGAACAGCACTATCTGATGGCAGAGGTACTGCGCGCATCAGGTCGGCGCGCCGAGGCGGCCGAGCAGCTGCGGCAAACACTGACTGACGCCAGCCCCACCAGCGATTGGGCCACGCTGGCCGAGGATTACGAAGCCTGCGACCAGATCGTGCTCGCGCGCGAGGCCTGGGAGCGTGCGGTGGCTGGCGCACCCGAGGACTCGACGCTGCGCTACCGCTATGGCTGCCTGCTGGCACGAGCCAACCAGGTTCCGGCAGCTTTAGCGCAGCTTCGCCAGGCAATCGCGCTCCAGCCAGACTTCGCGGCAGCACACGCCCAGATCGCTGAAATCGCGCTCACACTCGATAGGCAGTCGTCTACCGAAGCGCTCGAACAGATCACAGACCAAAGCTGTGCCGTAAACGACGACTCAGACGTCGTGAGCAATCAGCAGCCGGTTTCGCTTGACGACGGAATCGAGAATGCCAGGCGAGCCGTTGTGCTGCAGCCGCAACAAAGTGGGTATTGGCATGTCTTGGGAACAGCGCTCTACCGCAAAAGTGCGGACAGCGAAGCGCTCGAGGCGCTTCGACGCGCGCACGATCTGGCCCCGAACGACCCTCGGCCAGCATTCACACTTGGCTTGGCGGCGCTCAATCGGGGAGCGAGCGACGATGCGATTGCAGCATTTCAGGCTGCTGTTCATGCCGACCCCGGCAGCGCACGCTACCATGCCTACGTGGGCATGGCCATGCGCAGCACAGTCGCGCTGTCATACGAGCCAGATCAACTTGGGGCGCCCCCGGTTGACATGCGCGCACGACTTGAGCAAGCACGCGCTGAGCTTGAGCAGGCCACCACCATCGAGCCTGCGTCCGCACGCTGGCACTACGAGCATGGGCTAGTCAGCCAGCTGCTTGGCCGGCACGATCAGGCGCTCGCGGCGTTTGATCGCGTAGTGAAGATCGACAATGATGAAGCAAGCGTGGCCAGCTGGAGCGGCATCACACCGGCCGAGGTGCATATGCGGCGCGGGCTATCGCTGTATTGCCTGGGCCGGTTGACCGAGGCGCGCGCCGACTTGGAGGCGGCGCGTGAGCGCGCCCCCCACGACTGTGCATGCGCATACTTGCTCGGCCGCATTGCATTCGAGGCCGGCGACAACCCAACGGCTCAGACCTTGCTGACACAAGCGATTACCGGCGACTCGGCATACCCACAGGCCTACTTTTTCCTTGGACACGCTCTCCTGGCGCTCGAAAACCACGCACAGGCACTGCCCGTGCTGGAGCGTGCTGCCGAGCTGCGCCCCAACCATGCCGCAACCGCGGCATTGCTCAGCGATGCCTATGCTGGGAATGGGCGCCATGAGCGGGCCCTGATTGCCGCAACACGCGCGGTGCGGCTCGACTCGAGCATTGCCGAGCATCATCAGCGTCTGGCTACCCTGTATGGAACCATTGGACGCCTGAATGAGGCGCGCGCGGCCCTGATCAACGCGCTGACGCTGCGGCCCGACATCGCATCCTGGCATGCCCAGATGAGCGCTATCTGCCAGCGCCTGGGGATGCGCGATGCCGCTCGCAAAGCGCTGGGGCGGGCAGTTCAGCTGGCACCAGATGATGCCGGGCATCGCTATGCCCTGGCGCGCCTGCTCGTCGACCAGGGGTTGCCGGCTGATGCGACGGCCGCGCTGGCTGCGGCGCTCGAGCGCGCTCCCGACCAGGGGCCATGGCACTATGAGCTAGGACGGTTGTATGAGCAGCTTGGCGACGAGGCATCCGCCCAGGCGCACTACACGAGCGCGGTCCAGTATGCCCCCGGCGAAGCCGCTCACTGGGAAGCCCTCGCGCAGCTACAGCAGCGCCACGGTGCCGCCGATACCGCCCGCGAGACATTGGAACGCGCGCTCGAGCGTTTCGGCGACCAGCCGGCGCTGCATCTGGCGATTGGAGCGCTTTTTGAAACGCAGGAGCGCTACGATACCGCCGCTTGGCATTATGAGATCGCCGTCGAGCACTTGCCCGACGGCGCCGAACCGTGGTGGCGGCTCGGCCGCGCACGGCTGGCGATCGGTGACCAGGCGGCTGCACACACCGCGCTCGAGCGCGCGCTACAGCTCGATCCACAAGCGCCTGAGGCACATGCGGCGCTGGCGCGCTACTTTGCCGAAGCGGGCGATCTGCGCGCGGCACTTACACACAGCCACCGAGCGACTGAGCTTCGTCCGAACGAGCCGACCTACCATGGATTGCACGGCGATGTGCTGGCGCGTCTGCGGCGTTTCGACGAGGCGTATGAGACTCTCGCACGCGCAGTTGCGCTTGCCCCCGAGCATCCTGGGTTGCTGGCACAGTATGGCGAGATGGCGCTGCATGTTGGCCAGGAGCGCCAGGCGACCGATGCATTTGAGCGTGCGATCAAGCTACGACCAAATGAAGCCACCTACTATTACCAGGCTGGCCGCGCGCATCGCCGACTCAAACACTATAGCCGAGCGATCGAACAGTTCCGCCGAGCCGTCCGCCTACGCCCAAACTACGGTGAGGCCATCCGCGAGCTCAGCACCCTTGGACCGCTGGCCTTCGTCGCCCAGTATATTCGTGGCGCGGACGACGTGGCCGCCTGATCGACTGCATCTTCGATCGTCGCTGCGAATGGCGTGGGGATACACCCGGGCTATTAGAAATCCTTAGTCATCCCGAACTTAACATGGTAGCTGGTTTGGCGTTCGAATGCGCCGCAGCCCATTCGAACGCCAAACCAGCTACAAAGGAAAGAGGTCGTGCGTGCTCATTTGGGGCCGCTGCGCGGCCCCAAATGAGCACGCACGACTTTTCAAACAGGCCCAAGCGAACAGCGCATTGACACATAGAGGATATACCGTGGTAGACATCAACGAGCAGGCACATGTCGTGCCGTCGAGCGAATCGATTGTGGCTGCACCACCAAAGTCGATCAGCTTCGTGACCATACGCCAGGCAATTGAGCTAGCGTTACGGCTGGGTGACCCCAGTGCTGCCGAGAACGGAGCGCGCTACCTGCTGCGAATGTTTCCCGAGGCTGTCGCGCCGATGATCTTGCTAGGGCAAGCGTTGCTCGACCTTGGCGATGCCCCGGCGGCAATCGCACACTTCCGCCTGGCGCTCAGCCATAACCCGTGCGATGCCGCGGCCTGGATCGGGCTAGCTGGCGCGCTCAGCCTGGATGGCCAGACGGGCGAGGCCGACGCGGCGCTACGCTGCGCCGCACTGCACGATCCGCTTGACAGCGAGTTGCTAACGCCTGGTGTTGCGAGCCCGCCACCAGATGGTGTGGGCATCGTCTATCTACGGCGTGGATACGCCACGTTGGCGGCTGCCGAGCTTCGAGCTACGCTGGAAAGCCACCCCGATCGCATGGATCTACGGCTGTACTATGCTGAAGCGCTCCGGCGCGGCGCGGACCTGTCAATGGCGCGCGAACAGTTGGTTGCGGCAACAGCGATGGCGCCGGCGACCTTGCCAGCGCTGCTACTACTGGCGGCACTAGCCGCCAGCTCGTCGGAGAGTGTTACGATCCGCCAGCAGTGCGCTCGCTACGATGTGGATGGCCAGATCACACGACGCTTCTTCGCTCCCGACGGGCCACCATGGAACATCCCGCCAGCGCCAATGTTACCCTGGAATAGCTTGCTTGAATCGCTGATGGCATACATTTCCCACGCCACGAATGGCCGCAAGTCGATCTCCATCGGCGGCCAGAGCGTGGCAGCGCACCAGCAGGATATAGATCCCGACATGCGCGCTTTTGTGGCCACCGCCGAGCAGGTCCGCAGTCGCATCTCGGCAATCAGCGGCGGGCCGCGACCGCTGATCCCCTGGAACGCGGCCACACAGCAGTGTCAGATCCTGCTCGGCTGTAAGACCACGCTGCTGCGGCGCTATGGAGAGGCCGGCTTCGCCGCGATCGACCGGCGGCTGCGCTTGTTGGCCGAGGCGCTGTGCCGCCGCGGCGTCCAGGCCTACTGCTGTTATGTCGACGACGCCAGCTCGCTTCAGATCGGCGACCAGATCTCGCTTGCGCCAGTGGTTCACGACGCGGTCGCTATTCGCGAGCTCATCCGCACGCTCGCCGAGGCCTTTGGCCGCCAGCGCCAGGAACTCGCGACCTTGCTGCTTATCGGCGGAGATGATAGTATCCCGTTTCATCGGCTGCCGAACCCATTGCATGACGACGACCCCGATGTGTTCTCGGATACGCCCTACGGCAGCGACGACGCCGGCTACCTGCTGCCGCATCGGGTGGTCGCCAGATTGCCCGATGGCGCTGGTGATGATCCGGGGCTGCTCCTGACCCAGCTTGACCAGATGCTCGATCAGCATCGTGCCAGCGCCGCCCACCACAAACGTAGCGAGTTCCACCTGACGCTGCTTGGCGGCCAACGCAGCCCAGCGCGACAAGCAGAATCCACGACAGACGCTGGATACTGCGCAGAGATATGGCGCGAGTCATCACGCGCAGTGCTAGATGTGCTTGCCCCTGCCGCGCCACTCGCGGCCAGCCCGCCGCTCGACGCCGATACGCTCAATCTAGCCGAATGGGCCGGGCGGCGGGTACTCTACATGAATCTGCATGGGGCATCTGGACTTCCGAACTGGTATGGACAGCCAGATCTGCCCTGGCCTGGTGCGGCAACCAAGTTGCCAGTCGCGCTACGACCCGACCAGCTGGCCGCCCAGCACTTGGCCGGTGGGCTGCTGATTAGCGAGGCCTGCTATGGCGCTGAACTGGTCGAGCGAACCCCTAACAACTCAATTCCGCTGCGCGCGCTGGCCGAGGGAGTATTGGCCTGTGTTGGGGCGACGGCAAGCTCATACGGCAGCAATGGCACCCCGCTGGTCGCCGCTGATCTGTTGTGCCAGCGGCTGCTGATCCAGCTCGCGAGTGGCATCCCAGCCGGCCCCGCCCTCCATCAGGCACGCCTAGAATTCGCGCAGACGATGTACCGGCGTCAGGGCTATCTCGACGATGTCGATATCAAAACGCTTACCCAATTCGTGCTGCTGGGCGACCCCTGGGCATCGATCGGGCCAGGTTTGTCGGCGCCGACCAGCTGGCCTGTCTCTAAGCTGGCCGGTATCGAACGCGTCCCCAAACCACGGCCAAAGGCCGTGCTGAACGAACATCAAGTGCCGCGCGATCTGCTCAAACATGTTCGTGCAGTGCTCAGCCAGGTGCTGCCAGGAGCGCGTACCAGCTCACTGTATATAGTCACACAACCCACTATGCGTCTGGCTCGCAAGAATGACAGCGAGCAGGATTTTGTCTTCAGCGCACATGATCAGCAGATCACCAGCGACGGCCATACCGTGGCGCAGACCGCACATGTCACCGTCAGCAGGCAAGCGATCGTCAAAGTAGCTCTAACTCATTAGGCGGGCGAGCGATCACGATTCGAAAGCCGAGATGGTAGCGCCAATAATCCGCAGGTAGCCGGCTGCGGTAGGTGCAGCGGGCTTGTTTTGGCAGCGAGATACACGAGGAGCCTCGCAGCACATAGCTGGCTGGCTCGTGGAATCGCACCGCGGCGCCTGGATAGCTCCTGTATTGGCTGGCCATCCACTCCCACACGTTGCCGATGCAAT
>DATFXE010000800.1:0-5841 GCA_035258585.1 Roseiflexaceae bacterium
CGGTATCTGACGCGCGATTATTGCGCGGGTTGAAGACCGCTCGGATTGTGGAGTGTCGCATAGCATGCGCTTTACATCAGACAGATCTCGTTCTCGCCCTGCTTCGATCTTCATAAGCATGAGATACGGGCGTGGGATGGCAGGGAGTCCGGCGGCATCATGTTCTGGATGGGCAAGCGCTTCACGCAGCCAAGCAGCGCGACTTACGAGGACGTCGATCGACGGCGCATCTGGCTGATTTTCCGCCTCATGATACCACCGAAATGGCTCACACATCCGCCACTGGCTCACCTTTTGTCATGACAGCACGCGCGCGGGCCGAGCGGCCATCGCTGCCAAGCAGGCGCGGCAGGCCGACCGCTCCCAGGATCAGCGCCATACCGAGTAGCTGCGGCCATCCCAGCCGCTCGCCCAGGAAGATGAACGATAGCAGCACCGACACCGGCGCCTCGACCATCACAACCAGGCTGGCGATCCGGCCCGGTATGTGGCGTAGCGCAATCGTGAACAGCGCGTAGCCGCCCAGCGTCGGCCCGAGCGCCAGGAGCAGCAGCGCCAGCCAGGGCGCTGCGGTGTTGCCAACCGCGCTTATGATGCTGCTGGGGCCGATAGCTTCTTCGGCCCCAAACGCTGCGCTGCCGAACCACAGGATCAACAACATGATCGATCCAAACAGCATCGTGTAGGTCAGCGATGTCCACGGGCTGCGGTTTTCCACCGAGCGCTGGGTGTACAGCACATAGCCGGCGTGAGTCATGCCAGTGGCCAGGCCTACCAGGGTGCCAAGCCAGGAGACCTGGAACACCGCCGGATCGTAGGCGCGCACCAGCAGCGCGCAGCCCAGCAGCGAGAGCGCCAGTGCCGCTATCTGCGGCCAGCGGATCCGCTCGCCGAACAGCAGCCAAGCCCCGATCGTCACAAAGGTTGGGAAAGTGTAGATCAGCACCACCGCCACGGCTGCGCCGTTCAGCGCAACCGAGAACACCCAAAGCGCGTGGTAGATGCCGATCGAGATCACGCCGATCAGCCCCAGGCCGCGTAGATCGCGCCAACTGACCCGCAGCAGGTCTGGGCGAACTGCCAGCAGCACCAGCACGCATGCACCCGCAATGAACGCATCGCGCCAGAAGGCGATCGCCAGAGCGGGGACATGCAGGGATTCGAGCAGGTACTTGATGCCGGGGCTGGTCGAGGCCCAGACCACCGCGGCGAGGATGCTGAGCAGGTAGCCGGCACGTGTTTCGCGCTGCATCATCCTACACAATCGCCGCAACCGCCGCAATCACGATCAGCAGGACCATCATCGCCGGGATGACATTGAGCGGGTTGCGCCAATCCCAGTGCATGTCGACGTCGAGCGGCATGTGTGAGCCGAATGGCGCATTGGTCACGATGCGCCCGAAGAATTCCTCGGCGGCTGCGGCCGGGCCCTGAGGGTTGGGGCCGCCCACGCGCGCTCGCGGCTTGCTCGCAGGATCGATCGTCGAATTATCGATATATGCTCGTGTGATAGCCATGATTGTAGCTCCTTATTAGTTGCGCCGAGCCGTCTCTTCCACGTTGGGAGCGGCCTGGAGCGGCAGGGCAGTTGTTTCAAATGGCGATGACGTCGCCAATGTCGTATGTGTTCGGCGAACATGTGGATGGTTGCGCAGCTGCTGGTAGACCAGGTGCTCGAGCGTCTGTGGGTTCGCGGTGCGGACTTTGAGCAGGAAGCACCATTCGCCGATCAGATGGTGGATCTCCTGGATACCCGGCAGCTGAACCAGAAACGATTCAGTCTCGTCCAAATTGCAGCCGGCCGCCGTTTCCACAAAGATGTATGCCGTGACGGTCAGGCCAATCGCAAGCGGATCGACCAGCGCAACGTAGCCTTTGATGTAGCCGCGCTCCTCCAGCAGCTTGACCCGCCGTAGCACCGTGGGCGGGGCGAGACCGACGCGCTGCGCCAGCTCAGCGTTCGACATCCGCCCATCCCCCTGAAGCAGCCGCAGGATTTCTAGATCGATTGTATCTAGTTCGTTCATCATTATTGTCATACGGTTGTTCGACCAAAAGAAGGATTGTGGCCACGAGTGTTCTTCTTTTATAAGCCGATAATAGTATAATATTCTTCGAAAATAAGATCAATAGGTCGAAAGTTGTAATTTTTGTTCATCACTGGTGCTATACCAGCGGTACGCAGTCCGACAGCGCTGGGGCGGCAAAGCTCCGGCGCACCAGGTGGGAGCTGAAGACCTGCCCGAGGACCTGGATGGCCTCGCCAATCAGCTCGGGCGGCAGGCTGCTAAACGACAGCCGGATATAGGGTTTGGGCGCCGGCTCGGCAAAGAACACATCGCCAGGCGCGAACGCGACTCCTCGCTCGATCCCGGCCAAATACAGATCGATTGTCGAAGCACCCGAGGGCAGCGTGACCCACGAGCAGAAGCCACCTTGTGGCGTGGTCCAGCGCAGCTCGGAAGGGAAGTGGCGCGCCATTGCGATCATCAGAGCGTCGCGTCGCTCGCGATAGCGAGGGATCACGCGCCGCAGGTGCGTCGACAGCCAGCCATGCTGGATGAACAATGCTAATGCGCGCTGAAGCAGTGGCGGCGAACAGAGATCGTCGGCTTGCTTGGCTCCCACCAGCCGGCCGATCGTCTGTGGCGTTGCGACGATATAGCCGACTCGCGCGCCGGGCAGGAGCGATTTCGAGAAGCTGCCGATATTCAATACCAGCTCACTCTGGTCATCCGCCTTGAGCGCCGGCGGCGCGGCGCCTTCATAGACCAGCTGGCTGTAGATATCATCTTCGATCAGCGGCACACGGTAGCGCTCAATCAGCGCGAGCAGCGCGGCGCGCCTGGCCGGGCTGAGGCAGACGCCGCTGGGGTTCTGGAACACTGGGATCGTATAGATGAAGCGCGGCCGATGTTTCAGGATCAGCTCCTCCAGCGCGCCGACCACCAGACCATCGTCGTCCATCGGCGCGCCGATCGCGCGAATGCCTTGGACGTTCAAGATATTCAGCAAGCCCAAGTAGGTCGGCTTTTCGACGATCACGCTGTCGCCCGGGCGCGCCAACGTGTGCGCAATCAGCGACATACCCTGCGTCACGCCGGATGTGACGACGATTTCGTCGGGGCCGGCGCTGATTCCGCGCTCGCGCAGCAAGTCGGCCAGCGTCGTGCGCAGCAGCGGGTCGCCTTGCGGGGCGGTATAGCCGAGCGCCGACGTGCCGCTGGACAGGGCCTCTTCGAGCGCCCGTGCGAACTCGCGCTGTGGGTACAGATCCGGCGCCGCGTCCGCCATCGCGAGCGAGCGCATGCCCGGCAGCCGGGCCATCTGCAGCATATCATTCAGAATGCCGCGCGGCGAAAGCTCGCGCGCTGGCTCGGGCAGCAGCGCCGTCGGCTCCGGCTGAGCCGCTACAAATGTGCCGCGCCCGACGGTCGCCTCGACCCAGCCCCCGGCCTGTAGCTCGCTATAGGCGCTATGGATAGTCAGCCGCGTTACACCCAGCTGCCGCGCCAGCTCGCGCACCGTTGGCAGCCGTGCGCCGGGCGGCAGCGCGCCCGAGCGGATACGCCGCTGAATATCCTGCGCGAGCTGTGCGTAGAGTGGCTGCGGGCTGGCTCGATTGAGGGCGATCTGCACGGCGTACCTCAGATTGTTCTATTTTGTCTCGCTTCCTGTTCCTATAGGGCTCATAGTACGTGAAATTGTCTCGGATGTACAGAGACAAAATAGGTGGGTAAGCAAGGACAATCATTTCTTAAAGCGCCGTGCTATAATCATAGGAGTTACGCAGTTGGGAGGTTTGGAGGGCTTTGCCCTCCAAAGAACCCCTCTTTCCGCCACCCGTGGCGGAAATGAAGCTTCTCGGGGGCCTGTGGCCCCCGCACCCCCGCTAAAACGCCAACTGCGTAAGTCCTAAATCAATCATGGCCGCTTCGATTTGAAACAAAGGACTTTGCGACATGCCAGACAACGTCACACCAAACTTCGCGCCTTTTGAAGAGCGTATGCGGCGCGAGGGACTATCCGAGATCGCGATCGACAATTTCAGGCACTACTATGGCGTGCTGGCCGGCGGCAGCGTCGGCCTGATCGCCGAGGCCGATATCGTGCCGGTCGAGTCGGTGCCGAATATCAAAGAAGTAGCGCGCTATCGCCAGGCCGGCCAGCAGGCGCTGCGGCGCACCGCCGTGCTCAAGCTCAACGGCGGCCTTGGCACCAGCATGGGCCTCGACCAAGCCAAATCGCTGCTGAATGTCCGCGATGGGCTGACGTTTCTGGACATCATCGCTCGCCAGACGATCAACTTTGGCGCGCGCCACGGCTGCCAGATCCCGTTGATTCTGATGAACAGCTTCAACACCGACGCCGACACGCGCGCCGCGCTCGCGCGCTACCCCGAGCTGCGCGGGCCGATTCCCAATTTCGTGATCCAGAACAAGGTCCCCAAGATCCGCCAGGACACACTTGGGCCAGTGGAGTGGCCGGCCGATCCGCAGCTGGAATGGCATCCACCGGGCCATGGCGAGGTCTACATTGTCCTGGCGATGTCGGGCTTGCTCGACGCGCTGCTGGAGCGCGGCTATGAGCACCTATTTCTCTCAAATTCCGACAATCTCGGCGCGACGCTTGACCTAGATATTCTGGGCTATATCGCGCGTGAACAGATTCCCTTCCTCATGGAGGTAGCCGATCGCACTGAAGCGGATAAGAAGGGCGGGCATATCGCGCGACTGCGCAGCGCTGAGCAAGGCCAGGACGGCGGGCAGCTCATTCTGCGTGAGCTGGCGCAGTGCCCCGAGGCCGACCTACCAGCGTTTCAGGATATCCGCAAGCATCGCTACTTCAACACCAATAATATCTGGGTCAACCTGGCACGTCTGAAATCCATTTTGGCGCAGAACAATAACGTGCTCAAGCTGCCCATGATTCGCAACGCCAAAACCGCCGACCCCAAGGATGGGCGATCGCCGGCGGTCTACCAGCTGGAGACGGCGATGGGCGCGGCAATTGGCGTGTTCTCGGGCGCGCAAGTGCTACGCGTCGGCCGCGATCGCTTTATGCCGGTGAAAACCTGTGACGATCTGCTGCGCCTGCGATCGGATATCTACACCCTGGATGAAGACTACCAACTTCGTGCGGATGAAGCCAACTGTTTGACGCTGATCCAGCTCGACACGCGCTACTACAAGCGGATCGACGATTTCGAGGCACGCTTTCCTGAAGGCCCGCCATCGCTGCGGCAGTGTGCTCAGCTGGCGGTCCAGGGCGATATCCGGTTCGGAGCAGGAGTCGTGTGTAAAGGGATCGTGCGGATCGTCAACAGCGCGGATGAGCAGCGCCAGCTTCCGGCAGGCACGCTTGTCGAGGATACCGAGATCGATCTGGGCTAGTAAGCCGGCGCCGCTTGACGATCTTTGCATATTTAATCGATCGACTGTTAATTTCGTAAAGGATTTGTAAAGCATGTAAAATAAAATGAACCAAATTTGAACGAGATGTGTGATCATCCATGAGACCTAGGTCTTAAGACGGAGATCAGGCCAAGCCGCCGACCAAATGTTGGGAGCATGGCACACAATGCTTGAGTCGCTGTTGATTCACAGCATTGTTAGGAGTTACGCAGCTGGGAGGTTTGGAGGGCTGCAAGCCCTCCAAAAAGAACTCTTGTTTCCGCCCAGGTGTGGCGGCATGCCGCCGCACCTGGGCGGAAAAGATGCTTCTCGGGGGCCTGCGGCCCCATCTACCCTCTGGGTGACCCCTGCTAAAACGCCAACTGCGTAAGTCCTAATTGTGTTGGAAAATGAGGGACAACTTGATCATCCAGAACTTCCGAGCAGC
>DATFXE010000801.1:0-4598 GCA_035258585.1 Roseiflexaceae bacterium
CCAGCGGACCAGTCGGCCCTGACCGAGACCGTCCGCTTTCCAATGCTGCTCTCGCCCGATCGCCCGCTGTGCGTGCGCCCGGTCACACCCGCGGACACCACGCTGCTGGCCGAGCTGATCGCCGGCCTGTCGGACACCGCGCGGCGGCGACGCTTTTTCCGGCCCGTGCCCAGTTCGGAGTTGATCTGGCAGGAGGCGTCGCGGGTGACGCAGCGTGAACCACGACAGGGCGTCGCGCTCGTGGCCACGGCGTCCGAGCGCGGCCGGGTGTGCGCTGTTGCCCTGGCCGAACTAGTCCATGATCCGGTCGCACCCACGGCCGCCGAGCTGGCGGTGCTGGTGCGCGACGATATGCAACGCCAAGGGGTAGGCACACGGCTGCTGCGGCTGCTGATCGGGCTGGCCGGCGGGCGCGGCGTGCGCACGCTGCATGCCACGCTCCAGGCCGAGAACCGGCCCGCGCGCCAGCTGCTCCGCAAACTGGGGCTGGCCTACCATACCGAGATACGATACGGCGAGATAACCGCCTGGGCCGAACTGCCCTGAGATCACTGGCGAGCAAACCGAACCACCACATTCCTGGACCAGTCTCCAGGAGGCCAAGAATGCCGTTGGTGTCAACGGGCGGTGGACTGGCACCTATCTCTATAGAATATACGAGGAACATCGATATGTTGAGTTGGTTTCTGCTCTCCGGCGTGGCTCTCGCGCTGGTAGGGTACATGACTCGGACGGCGCAGCGCTTGTCTTGGCCGCGCCGCCAGCCCCCCCCAATCTTACCGGCGCAGGCTGGCCTCACCTCCGAGGTTGTCAGGTTTCGGGCGCGTGGTGAGGTACTCACGATCGCCGCATGGCATATACCGGCGCCAGGAGCAGCACAGGCGGTGATTATCGCCTACGACGGCGGCGAGTGGCAGGGCCATGCGTTCGCCATCAATGCGCGCGATCTGGCGGCACACCTGATTCGTACCGGCGTCACCGTGCTTATGCTCGATCTGCGCGACCCCAGCGAGCGCGGCACCACGCGCCTGACCTACGGCAGCCGCGAGCGGCGCGACCTACTGGGCGCAGTGGATTGGCTGCTGGAGCAGGGGTATGCCCCCGGCAGCATCGGCGTGCTCGGCGCGTCGATCGGCGCGGTTGCCGCGATCGACGCAGCGAACCGGGAGCGGGCGATCGGCGCACTGATGATTGATAGCGCCTGCGCCAATGTTCTGGCAATGATGCCGCGCCACTTTCGGAGCCTCAGCAAGCTACCGCTGTGCTTTCTCCCAGATGGGCGGCTGCTGAAGGATCAGGCACGCCAGCGCCCGGCCGAGCTGCTGCGCGTCATCGACCGCCGGCCCGTCCTGATCATCCACGCCAAAGGCGATCAGTTCGTGCCGGTCGAGCGCTCCCGTGCACTGGCACACGCGGGCGACAGGGAGCTGTGGGTGGCAGATTGCGCGAACCACCTGGGCGCCTTCGGTGCAAACCTGCAGGCTTGCCACCAGCAGGTTACCTGGTTTTTTGTCGTGCGCTCGCCGGCAGACAGGCTTCATATGTTGCGGATGCCAATCTTCTAGGTGATGCCGAGCGCGATACGGGGCGCACCACGGATACAACGCCCATCGATGAGCGCCTCCAGGCGGACGAACAATTGCCACCGATCGCTCAGGTGCTTCGCTTGTCGCTATGTCGGAACCGTCGCACCGCGGAGTATTGGACGAGCAGTTCCGCTGCGGGGAGGTTTGGAGGGCAAAGCCCTCCAAAGAACCCCCTTTTTTCCACCCAGCTGTGGCGGCAATGCCGCCACAGCTGGGTGGAAAAAAGGGGGTTCTCGGGGGCCTGCGGCCCCCGCGCCCGCGCTAAAACGCCAACTGCGTAAGTCCTAGAAGGTACGCAGTGACTTCAATCGATAAGGAGTTCGGCAATGTACATACATGCAGCATTTCTCGATCACCACCTCACAGCCCGTGAACGTGAGATTCTCGGCCTGCTGGCCGCAGGCATGACCAACCCACAAATCGCGGCCCAGCTGGTGATCGGCGCCGGTACGGTGAAAACCCACACCCTCAATATCTACCGCAAGCTGGAAGTCGCCAATCGCACCCAGGCGGTTGTCTGCGCGCAGCAATTAGGATTGCTGCGCGCCTGAGGCACACAAATCTGCCAGCGAATCTGCCATTGTGATAGATACCGCTGCGGCGGCGCAGCACTCTGCGACACATTGCTGGTCAGCGATGCGCAGGGCCAGGTCGCGGGCCGCTATCGCACGCCGCTGCGGCGCCGCGATTCGCAGCGCACATGGATGGGTACCAGGATCCAGCGGCATGCCAATGGCACCAAGGCGCAGGTCGACAGCAAGAGGATCGACCGGAGTTGGTGGGATTTGATTAGTGGTACCAGTAGCGGCGCTCGGGCAGCTTGAAGAGCACAAGCACACATTGATAGCCCGGCGCACTGTATACGACTCGGAACTCGTGCCGGTAGGCCAGCCCGGTCCAGAAGCAGACCGACGACGGCATGGCGCTCGGGCAGGCCGAGCCGTTGTGCACTTCGAGACGGTTGTTTTCGCCGAGCGCAAGCTCGTGATGGAACATGGGGGCAGTATTGGTGACCACCATGGCGCCAAAGCCAAGCAGACCCACCACAAGCAGTAGCAGGCAGGTCAAGTGTGCGATCGTAAAAACGCGAGCAGATATGCTGGGAGGCATGACGTGCTCCAACTATTTCGATTCACCGTTGGTTAGGTGTGGCAATTATCGTGGCAGGTTGCGGACGTACTCGAGCACCATCCCAGCCTCCAGGACATCGCCGCCCATCCTGTGCGCAAGCTCGACCGTCAGGCAGAGCGTTGTGCCACAGCGCGGGCAGACTGGGTCGGTCGCCGCGACCAGAAACGCGCCGCCGAAGCGATCGATGACGTGCCACTGCTCGTGGTCATCCGCGGCTTGCTTCACCATCCAAAAGTCGGTGGTGCAGGATTGGTTTGGGCAGAAGCGCTGAGTCCAGTCCATGATTGATCCTCCCGAGCTTCCTCTAGGAAGTTCGTTTTCATTTGATTAGGCAGCAATCGGGCGTGTTGATTTAGTCCGCCAGAGGTTTGAGCAGTGGCTTGATCGTCATGCTCGTCCTCCGCGTCGGTCGGCGATCGCCTTGCGCATTTCGGCGATCGCCTCATGAGCGGCAGCTGAGTCTGGGGCGCTCGCGCCCCTCAGCGCGCGGCGCGTGCTCATCCCACCATACTCAGCCAGCGCAGCGTCGAGCTTGTCGCGCCAGACCGGCTCGAGCAAAACGATGAGCGCCGAGCTGCCGGGGCTGAGCTGATCGCGCAAGGCCTGCAGGTCCTCTCTGGGAAAGCCAAGGTCGATCAGGCTCGCCGACATCACGCCAGTGGCGCCGCCGGCGACCGCGCCGATGATCGAGCCCAGCGGGCCGCCGATCAGGCCGATCAGGCCGCCGGCGATGATGCCGAAGAGACCGCCATCGGGTGCGTCGACATCCCGTGCGTCCTGGATCCGGGAGGTGCCGTCGCGCTGCTTGACGAGCGTCGCCGCGTCCTGAATCTCGATCGCGCCGTCCTTGTGCAGCTTGCGCACGATCTCGTAGGCGTCGATGGCGGCGTTCTCCTCATCGAACATGATCATGACCAGCTCAAGATTCACGAACGGTTCCTCCTTTCTCCGCAGTGAGCGACATGCAGTGCGCTGCACCGGCGCTGTCGCCGAAGGCTTTCACGAGCACTCCGCGCTCCACATGACTGGTCCACGCCATATGGGTTCATCGGCAGTCTCTATGCGATAGCTTATCGGAGCAGCGGTATGCTGTCGTCTTCCTGGAAAACAGGTGTGGCCTGGCGAAGTGGTACGGGGCGCGCTCGGCCAGCGGGCTGGTACCTATCCCGAACCTGTGATAGGGCCGCTGTCGATCGTTGAGCCGGTACAACGCAGGCCTGATTGACTGGTATCAACCACACCATGTATAGGCGACAAGCCCGGTGTTGTACGCTATGCTCTTATCACGAACCAAATGCACACCGTTATCTGAAGATCTGAACAGGCGTAGCGAAAGAGGTCTCGAATGAATGAGGGAAGTGTCGCATACGATGCATGGGTCGCCTTCTGTGACGATTTCAGCCGCGCGTATGGTGGCCGTCGCGCGAGCCTCAGCGTGCGCGAGGACCATGGGAGCGTCGTGCCCATCGCCGAAGGTCTCATATTTAGCGGGATCGGCGCCGATCTGAAAGATAGCGAAAACGCTGTGACGATCATGCTGAGCGATGATGCGGGTGCGCACATGACGCATATCGTGTCGGATGTGCGGGAATTGTTCTACCAGAGCGATAACGCGCTTGTCCCGAGGCTCATCATCAACTCGGCGCATGACGGCACAGTGTTGCTGCAGATCGACGCCGCGTAGTCGGTTCGTCAGAACTATTTCGCCCCGTTCGTCTCCCCCGCTTTCCCCTTTTCCCTCGCCCTCGTTCCTCCTCTGGAGGAGCGAGGGCATCATCGTGGCCCGGGTTCACAGCGTGCGCATCGGCAGAAATCGAGGGATCGTGTGGTCAGGCCAGGTAGGCGAAGCCGCGCTTGAGCGCACTCAGCACCGCCTGCGTC
>DATFXE010000802.1:0-9261 GCA_035258585.1 Roseiflexaceae bacterium
CGCGGCCTCCCCAAACCCCTCCACCGCGTAAGTCCTGTTACTGAGGGCTGCACAAGTAGCAAAATTTTTTGGTGGGGATGTCTGGCCGGGGCACCCAGAGAGTACCCGGGCTCCTCCAGACATCCCCAGCAACCATCTTTGTTCTATACTACTTAATTGGTCCGTTGAAAACCTGCTGGCCTTTCACCCTGACTTTATACAGCTGCTTCATCGCCAGGTAGCGCGCCTCCGTCGGCAGCGGCGCGTAGCCCAGCCGGTTGGAGGCGCCCTGACCCTCGGTCAGGCCCCAGTAGATGAAGTCGGCCAGCGCCTGCGCCTTGGTCACATCCGTGTAGGTCTGGGCGCGCACCAGAATATACGTGAAGCCGGCGATCGGGTAGGCGCTCGCGGTGGGCGAATTGGTGATTGAGACAGCCAGACTCTCCGGGTAGGTGATCCCGTTCGCAGCGTCCGACACGCTGTTCAGCGCCGGTACAATAAAGTTGCCGGACGAATTCTTCACGGGCGCGGCCGGCAGCTTGTTCGCCAGCGCGTAGATCAGCTCGACATAACCGATCGCCCCTTCGACCTGCTTGACTGTGCTGGCCACGCCGGCGTTGCCGGGTGCGCCCACGCCGACCGGCCAGCGCACGGTAGTTCCGGCACCAACCTTGGCCTTCCAGTCGGCGCTGACCTTCGAGAGGTAGTCGGTCCAGATCGACGTGGTGCCCGAGCCGTCCGAGCGATACACCACAGTGATATCGGTGTTGGGCAACTTGACGCTCGGGTTGTCGGCGGCGATCGCCCTGTCATCCCAGCGCTTGATCGTCCCCAGGTAGATCCCCGCGAGCGTGGCGGCCGAGAAGCGCAGACTTGTAATGCCGGGCAGATTATAGGTTGCCACGACTGCCCCCATCACCATGGGCACATGCAGCGCATCAGGGGCCTCGGTCTTCACACGCGCCTCGCTGATCGCCGCGTCGGTGCCGCCAAAGTCGGTCAGATACTTGATGAAATCGGAGATGCCCTGGCCACTGCCGACCGCCTGGTAGCTGATCGAGACGCCGGGCACGATCTGCTTGTAGACCTGAATCCAGGCCTGGTACAGCACATTCGGGAAGGTGGCGCCCGAGGCCCGCAGGCTGGCGGTGAGCTGGCGCGGCTCCCATCGCAGGTCGGGCGTGGCGGTGGGCACAGGCTTGGGCGTGGGCTTGGCGATGCCGCGCCGCGGCGCCACTACGGGCTTGGGGGTGGTTGTGGCGGCTAGCGCGGGCGCCGCCACGCCACTGGCCGCCGCGCCGCTCGGCGGCGCGGCCAGGCTGAACAGCAGCATCGGCACAACCAGGAAAGCGATCAACCAGAGCGACTTCGGGCGCTTGACGTGCTTCCACATAACCAAGTCTCCTCCTTCGTGAGTAACTTACGGCATTGCCGGGACGGCCAACGAAACACATGGACAAGCGTTGTGTGGCATGGGCAGATAACCCCGATCGGGTCAGGCTTTTTCCGGCACGCGCAAACCAGGACGCGTAACGCACCTCCTCGTGGAGTTGGTCCACCTGCTGTTTCCGTAAAGGTGAGAGGTTAATAGAAAGTATGCTACTAGAGAAGAATTAAGGCTTTTCTATCCTATCGTTAAACTTAGATTATGGCAGAGTATGGCGGCCTGGGAACACGCAGCGCCAATGACAAAATCGTCAACCCCCTATAAACACCTGTTAAGGTAATGATAATCGCCTGTTCCCAGTGTTCCGATATCTTTCATCACTACCGCATATCAAAGGCTCATTATTGAACGTGATTGACCGCTGCATTAGCAGCTAAAGATGGCTGCTGGGGATTGTGTGAGGGCGACGCCGGGTACCCCCTGGGTGTGGGCACGAGGCCGCCCCCACACCCCCACCAAAAAGTTTAGCTATTTGTGCAGCGCTCAGTAGGAGATCGGCAATGGCGCGTGGCTATATAACCGCACCATCGCCACAGCGGGCGATGGGCTGGCACCTGGCCTGTGATCCACGGCGCCGTCTGATCCGTGGAACATCATATTGGCTACTCAAGCGCGCCATCGATTTGCTGCTGTGTCTGGTGAGCGCTCCGCTCGTGCTGCTTGCGATCGGCCTCTGCGCTATACTCATCGTTCTCGATTCATCGGGCCCGATCTTTTTCTACCAGACCCGTGTGGGCAAGAACGGGCGGCGCTTCCGGATGTATAAGCTACGTACAATGGTCGCCAATGCCGAGATGTTGAAGCCTGCCTGTGTCGGCCTGAACCAGTTGACCCCGCCGGATTTCAAGATCGCCGACGATCCGCGCATCACCCGGATTGGGCGCCTATTGCGCCGAACCAGTTTGGACGAGCTGCCGCAAATATTTAACGTGCTCATCGGCGACATGAGCTTCGTCGGGCCGCGCCCGACATCATTCATGCCGGAGACCTACAAGCTCTGGCAGACCGCGCGCCTGGTTGTGCTGCCGGGCATTACGGGACTCTGGCAGATCAGCGGCCGCGCCAGGCTGGATTTCGATCAGCGGGTGCGGCTCGATCTCGAGTATATCCAGCGCCAGTGCATCTGGCTGGATCTCCAGATCATGCTACGAACGTGCGCGCAGATCTTGCGTGGGGATGGCGCGTACTAAGGAATCTTCCACATCTTTTGGCTGTCAAGCTGATAGCGCTCGATTCGGCCTCCGCCTGATAAGCTGCCCAAATGAACAGATTGTTAGGGCCGCTTAATCATTCGTTAGGCTCGTGTTCAAATTGGCTTGAGCCAGTTCTTGCATGCTCAACCTATACGTTTCTGTGCCAGGAAAACCATCGCCTCTCCGCAGAGTGAGGAGTATCATCACATGCCTCGACGTCTCCTGCTGATCGCGCCGCTGCTTGCACTGGTGTTACCGCTGGCCACGCTGTCGCCCGCCGTCGCGCCGGCCCTGGCCGCGCTGCCAGCCGGCTTCGCCGACACACCCGTCATCAGCGTCCCTAGCCCGACGGCGCTGGGGTTCACGCCGGATGGCCGCATGCTGGTCGCCTCGCAGACCGGCCAGCTGCGCGTCTTCCAGAATGGCGCGCTGCTACCAACTCCAGCGCTCGATCTGCGCGCGCCCAACCTGGCCTGTGTCAACCACGAGCGCGGCCTGCTCGGCCTGGCGGTCGACCCCAGCTTCGCAACCAATCATTTCATCTACCTCTACTACACCTTCAATAAATTTCCGAATGCCGACCCGGCACTGAACTGTCCGGATGTCCAGCCGACCAACCCCGACAATCCGGTCAACCGCGTTTCTCGTTTTACACTGCCCGACACGAACAGCATCGATCTGGCCAGCGAGTTCGTCCTGATCGACAACATGCCCTCGACGCGCGGCAACCATAACGCCGGCGACCTGCACTTCGACCAGGCCGGCAACCTCTACGCCAGCGTCGGCGATGGCGGGGCCGACTATACCCGCACGCACGGGCAGGGTGGCGGCAATAAGGCTGCGCAGGACCCGTTCATTCTGCTGGGTAAGCTCATGCGGATCAGGCCCGACGGCACGCTGCCGCCCGACAACCCCTGGCTGGGCGCCGACAGCGCGCGCTGCTACAACCCGGCGCCGGGCGGGAACAAGACCGCCATCAACGCCGATGGCAAGAAGTGTCAGGAGACCTACGCGTGGGGATTTCGTAACCCCTTCCGGTTCGCGATCGACCCAAACAGCGCCAGCCCGCGCGTGTTCGTGAACGACGTGGGCGAGAACACCTGGGAGGAGATCGACGACGCGCAGCCCGGCGCGAACTATGGCTGGTCGGTGCGCGAGGGCCACTGCGCGGAGGGCTCGTCGACCAACTGCGGCGCTCCGCCGGCCGGCATGACCAACCCGATCTACGATTACCAGCATGGTGCGCCCAACAACTGCACCGCCATCACTGGCAGCGCCTTCGTGCCAGGCGGCGTCTGGCCGGCGTATAGCGGCGTGTACCTGTTCGGCGATTATGGCTGCGGCCAGATCTTTACGCTTACGCCGGATGGGGCGGGCGGCTATACCTCGGGCACATTCGCCACCGGCGTGGGCGCGATCATCTCCATGCTGTTCGGGCCGTACGGCGGCGGCCAGGCGCTGTACTATGCGACCTTTAGCAACGGCGGCCAGGTGCGCCGGATCGCCGCTGGCGCTGCCAATCAGCCGCCCATCGCCGTCGCCTCGGCCAACCCATCCTCCGGCCCGGCGCCGCTCGCGGTCAACTTCAGCTCGACTGGCAGCAGCGACCCGGAGGGCGACCCGCTCACATTCGACTGGGACTTCGGCGATGGCTCGGCCCATGTCAGCAAGGCGTCGCCGCCGCATGTTTACGCGGCGGGCACCTACACCGCGACGCTGCGCGTGAGCGACAACCACGGCAACAGCGCCACCGCCACGGTGCGCATCGACTCGGGTAACACCGCGCCGGTCCCGAGCATCGATGCGCCCGCTGCGAACATGCGCTTTTATGTCGGCCAGCAGATCACACTTCAGGGCCATGCGACCGACCAGGAGGACGGCGCGCTGCCGGGGTCCCGCCTGAGCTGGCGAGCCATCCTGCACCACAACAACCACACGCACCCGTATGTCCCTGAGACGCCAGGCGCCAGTATTACGCTGACCGCGCCATCGCCCGAGGATCTGGCCGCGACAGGGACGAGCTATCTGGAGGTGTTCCTGACGGCGACCGACTCGCAGGGGCTGAGCACTGTGATCACGAGCGAGTTGCGCCCCAGCCTGGTCAACGTGACGCTCGCCACCCAGCCGGCGGGCCTGGTGCTGACGGTGAATGACACCGCGGTGACCGCGCCGCGCACGCTGCTCTCGTGGCAGGGATACATGCTGGATGTCGGCGCGGCCAACCAGGGCGCGGCGGGCCAGCAGTTCCTGTTCGACGGTTGGTCGGATGGCGGCGCGGCCGCGCATACGATAACCACACCGGCCGCAGCCGCAACCTACACGGCGAGCTTTCATGCGGCCGGCATTCGAGAAGAGATCTATATTCCACTTGTCACAAAATGACGATCGACGGTAAATGATCGCGCTAATTCGGAGCACGACAATGCAGCGACACTCACACCCATCCGGCGAGCCCCGACCCGCCCGCCGCCTCTACGCCCTGTTTCTGCTGATGACACTGGTGAGCCTGCTTGGCTTGCCGCTCAGCCCAGCCATGACCTACGCGGCCAGCGCCCCGCCCAACTTCCAGGTGACGCCGGTCTTCACCGGGCTGAAGAACCCGACCGACTTTCAGTTCGCTGCCGATGGACGGATCTTTGTGGCCGAGAAGGCCGGCACGATCAAAGTCTTCGACAGCCTGACCGACACCACGCCGACTATCTTCGCCGACCTCAGCGCCGAGGTCTACAAAGGCCCGAACGACCATGGCATCCTGGGCCTCGCGCTCGACCCAAGCTTCCCGACCAAGCCGTACGTCTATGTGCTCTACACTTACGACGCGCCGATCGGCGGGACAGCGCCACGCTGGAACGATGTCTGCCCCGACCCGCCCGGCACGAACACCAACGGCTGTGTGGTCAGCGGGCGGCTCTCGCGCCTGCAAGCGGCGGGCGATCTGATGACCGGCAATGAGCAGGTGCTGATCGAGGCGTGGTGTCAACAGTTCACCAGCCACTCTATCGGCACCGTGGCGTTTGGCGCGGACGGCGCGCTCTATGCCAGCGCGGGTGAGGGCGCCAACACCAGCCGCGGCGACTACGGACAGATCGGCAACAGCGACCCGGCCTATACATCGGTTGTACCACTAAACCCGTGTGGCGACCCGCCCGGCGGCGTCGGGACAGCGCTTGGGTCGCCCAGCTCCGAGGGCGGCGCGCTGCGCGCCCAGAGTCTGCGGCGCGCGGCGGGCGAGCCGGCGCTGCTGAGCGGGACGCTCATTCGTGTCGACCCGGCAAGTGGCGCGGGCATGACCGACAATCCACTGCACGCCAGCGCCGACGCGAATGCGCGCCGGATCGTGGCCTATGGGCTGCGCAACCCCTTCCGCTTCACCATGCGCCCCGGCACGAACGAAGCCTGGATCGGCGATGTGGGCTGGGGCGCATATGAGGAGATCGATCGTGTCAGCACTCCCAGCGCGAGCGTGACAAACTTCGGCTGGCCCTGCTACGAGGGCAACAGCCCTCAACCGGTCTTCAATGGGCTCAATCTGACGCTGTGCGAGAGCCTATACAGCGACCCCAGCGCCGTCGCCATGCCATACCATACCTACTCCCACCGCGAGCGGCTGGCCGCCGGCGAGACCTGTACAGATACGGCGCCCTGCACCTCGGCGATCACCGGCCTGGCGTTCTACCAGAGCGGCAACTATCCTTCCACATATAACGGCGCACTGTTCTTCGCCGACTATGGCCGCCATGGCATCTACGTGATGCTCAAGGGCGCCGACGGCTTGCCCGATCCCGCTACGCGTGCGCCGTTCATCACCGGCGTGGGCAGCCCAGTCAGCCTGCGTGTGGGGCCGAACGGCGACCTGTTCTACGCCGACCTGACCGGCACAATCTACCGTGTCCAGTATTTTACCGGCAACCAGCCGCCGATCGCCAGTGCCCAAGCTAACCCGCTGAGCGGCGCGGTCCCGCTGAGCGTGACCTTCGACGCCACAGGGTCGAGCGACCCCAACGGCGACGCGATCAGCTACGCATGGGACCTCGACGGCGACGGGCAGTACGATGACTCGACCGCCGTCAAGCCGAGTTACACCTACACCCAGGCCGGCAGCTACGTCGTCGGGCTGAAAGTGACCGACAGCAAGGGGGCTTTCAGCACCACCACGCTGACAGTCACGGCCGGCAACTCCCCGCCGCATGCTGTGATCGACGCGCCCAAGAGCAACCTGACCTGGAAGGTGGGCGACCTGATCACCTTCGCGGGCCACGCCACCGACACGCAAGACGGCGCGCTGCCGGCCTCGGCGCTGGCCTGGACGGTGCTGCTGCACCATTGCTACACGCCCACCGACTGCCATGTTCATACCCTGGAGGACTACGCCGGCATCGCGAGCGGCTCATTGCTCGCGCCGGATCACGAAGATCTGGCCTATATCGAGCTCCAGCTGACCGCCACCGACTCGGGCAACTTGCAGGACACCGCCAGCGTGCTGATCGGCCCAGTTACGACGACGCTCACGCTCCAATCCAGCCCTTCTGGCCTGCAGCTGGCCGTCGACACAGGCGACGTGACCACGCCCACAAGCCACATGGTGATGGCCGGGTCATCGCACCAGCTGATCGCGCCGGCGATCCAGAACCACCGCAGCTTTGCGAGCTGGGCCGACGGCGTGCCGGCGCGGGTGCGCCAGATCGCCGTCGGCACGACACCGCAGACGTATACGGCCATGTACGTGAATCGGCCGCCTTCGGTCAGCGTGACAGCCACGTCTGGCCAGGCGCCCTTCGCAGTGATGTTTGGCGCCGCGGCGGCCGACCCGGAAGGGGATACGCTGAGCTACCAATGGGATTTTGGCGATGGCCAGACGTCGGTCGAGGTTGCACCGACGCATAGCTACGCAGCACCCGGCACCTACCGCGCCACGCTGACGGTGGCCGACGCACTAGGGGCGAGCAGTAGAGCCACACTGATCGTACGAATCGCCAGCCTGGGCCAGGTCACCGTACTGGGGTCCACGATCCGGCTTCCGATGGTCCGGCGATAATTGCTAGCGGCTCAGCGCAGGAATGTTGACGGGAGGGGGTGCGCTCACAAGGGAAGGTATCACTCTAAAGGTGGGAGCCTGGGGCGGGCAAAGCCCGCCCCCAGAGCAGATTTTTCTGGTGGTCGTGCTGGCGGCCTTGCCGCCAGCACGACCACCAGAAAAGGCATCAGGAAGAGCTGTGCCCTTCCTTACCCCCTCGCTGTCAAAACCACGAAAGTACACTACGGCAGGTACACCACGTTCTCCCAGCTGAAAACCTGAGGCGACCTGGGATCAATGGCCAGCCGCAGCCATTCGCTGGGCTTGTTCGTCGAGCCTTGTACGGTAATGCGCGTTAGGTTCGGCACGGCCTGGGTGCCGTGGATCTTGCCTGTGGCGCTGGCCGGATCGGCGAGCGGGTGATCCGCCTCAAACAGGTGCGAGTCGCCGTTGATCAGCAGCACCGGGCGGCCGAAATGGCTGCTGAGATCCGCCAGCGTCTGCACGATCGGCTTATACGCACCGAGGCCATCACCGCCGGGGGCGAGCGCCTCCGGGTCCCACATATCCGCTTGGAGGCCGATCAGCACGGCCTGTGCCTGATCTTCCTCGGCCTGCTCGAAGGCCGCCTTGAGCCAGCGCAGATCTGCGGCGGTGCGCTCAGCGACCTCTTGCTGCCGCGCCGCTTCGTTCAGAAACGCGCCCGTGCCGCCCTTCCAGGGCAGGGTGTCATTGTTTGACCCAGGCACGTTCAAGGTCACGAAGACCACCTGCGACTCCTCCCACATCACGTTCTCAACAAACTGTGCATCGGCAGGGTAGGCCTTATCGAACTCCTGCGCCTGGGTCAACACTTGCTTCTTGCGCCCGCCCAGCGTGTAGCCGGGGTCGGCAAAGAACAGGCTGCGCACAGCCGCCAGCTCATTCAATGGGTAGCCGCTGCTGCCTTGCCTGGTCTTGTGGCAATCGGTCCACTCGTTGTCGCCCGGCGTGTAGATAACCGGATCCTTGAATTGCTCAAACAGATTGAAGATTCCCTGGTTCCAGCCGGGGTTGGCCGTCGCCGGAATCGGGTTCAGGCCAGCGCCCGTGCAGGGCATGCTTCCGGAGTGAATGTCGCCGACATGCATGACAAGCCGCACCTTGGAATCCGCGTTGATCGAGTCGATCAGGAGCGGCGCCTTGGCCAGCAGCTCCGCGCTGTAGGGCCAGTCGCCGTATACCGCGAGCGTGAGCGGGTCTGCCGACCCCTTATTGATGGGATCACCATTTCCGGCAATGGCGATCGGAGTGACGAGCAGCGAGCCGATGATCAGGATGAGTGCGAGGGTTCTCTTCAGCATAGCCTTCCTTTTCTTGATCATGGCGCGGGTAGCCGGAACAAGCCGCTCTTGCAGCTGAACTCAGGCGATCGCGCTTCCTATTCGTGCGGGCTTGCGGAGAATAAGGGTACACTCCAATCGTTAAGGCCGTGTACTAATAAGGTTAAGACAAGGTTTCGCCTGGCAGCGATCAGCTTTACAGTTGGGGAGGTGCGGAGGGGGCACCCAGAGGGTACCCGGGCCCCTCCGCACCTCCCCAATGGTGGGGGTTTGGGGCGGCGAAGCCGCCCCAAACCCCCACCCAAA
>DATFXE010000803.1:0-3157 GCA_035258585.1 Roseiflexaceae bacterium
TTTGGGTGGGGGTTTGGGGCGGCGAATCCGCCCCAAACCCCCACCATTGGGGAGGTTTGGAGGGGCCCGGGTACCCTCTGGGTGCCCCCTCCGCACCTCCCCAACTGTAAAGCTGATCGCTGCCAGGCGAAACCTTGTCTAAGCCGCGGAACGTTCGAACATTCCAACCTTCCAACGTTCTAACAGTTCAGGCCCCTCACTCGATATCAGGGGGTGGCTCGGGCTCGCCCATCAGGTCGCCGCGCCAGCGCTCCAGCCACTCCAGCGCCTCGCGCAGCCGCGCCGGCGGCATGCGCCGGTAGGAGGCGATCCCAAATTGGCGATACAGCCCATTATATACCCCGCCGTACTCGTTGCGGCGCGTCCGCTCGGCCGCGGCCAGCGCCACCCGGCGCACCGCGCGCGCCAGCAGCTCGGCCTGCCGGTCGTCAAGCGCGCCGCCGGCTGCGTACGGGTCACCCTCCGGCGGGCGCTGCGGGTCGTCGTGCAGCCCGCGCGAGTCGAGCTGGCGCTCGATCAGCATCTGGTGGCGCCCCAGCGTGGCCATTGCCAGCGCCGCGACGTACGACTGCTCGGATGGATTCTGCTCGTGGCGCGGCGGCAGAAACTCATCTTCGGGGCCAAAGCCCTGCGGGCGGTGGGCCTGCCACAGCACCGAAGCACACTCGCGCTGGAACAGCTCCAGCCGAGCGCGAGCGTCTTCGCCCACCTTTGATGTCTCTACGCCCATCAGCCACAGCGGCAGCAGATCGACGCGCAGGCATAGTGCCGGCGTCGTTCGCCCGTCGTCGAGCTCGATGGGCAGGGTCCGCGCGCCGCCTGCCAGCACAGTGTGGCCGCGCACACGCCGTTCCTGCAGCACGCGCTCGATCCCGAGCCGGGCGCACAGCGCGAAGATCGGCACATAGGTCTCGTTAGGATCAAGCTGCTGAAACGCGATAATGTCCTCGCCGTAGAAGTTGATCGTGCTCTGACGGCGCGGGGATTGTTGTGGTGGCATATCCCTCCTCAGTGGGCAATCGGCAGTCGGCAGCCGGCGGAAAGCTTTTACTGCTTACTGCCTACTGCTCACGCCGACTGGCTACAATGTGTAGGTCCCAAACTCGCGGCCGATCTCGGCGTGGCCGGCGTAGCCGCCAGCGCGCACCTCCTCGATCGCCTCGGCCGCGCTCATGGTCCATTTGGGGCTGAAGTGCACCAGCACCAGCCGCCCGGCCGCGGCCTTGGTCGCTACGGCGCCGGCCTGGCGCGGGGTGGTGTGCCCGGCGAATGGCACAGCGGTGGTGGCCTCGTGGATGAGAACCGCCGCGCCAGCCGCTAGCGCCTGCACAGATGGGCATGGCTCGGTATCGGCCGAATAGACCAGCGCCTTGCCGCTCGATCGCTCCTCGAAGCGCAGGGCCAGGCATGGCCGCGGGTGAACTGTGTCGGCCACGCGCAGCCGGTAGCTCTCGGCGCTGAGAGGAACTTCTTGACCATGCTCGACGGCGATCCAGTCTACCTCGGCCTGATGGCTCTCCAGCTCAAAGGCTTCGACCATGCCCCGCGCCAGCGCGATCGTGGGGGCGTTGCCATAGATCGGCAGCCGGCGCGCATAGCCCGCCAGCGCGAGCTGAAATAACAGCGCCGCCAGGCCGTTGATATGATCGGCGTGCGAGTGGGTCAGAAAGATGCCGCGCAGCTTCTGCGGATCTAAATTGGCGCGCAGTAGCCGCTGGTAGGTGCTGCCGCCTGCGTCGATCAGCAGCAGACCGTCCGACGCCTCCCAGACCATATGGGTGTTTTCGCGATCCTGATCGGGGACTGCGGTGCCGACGCCGAGTAAGGTCATGCGAAGCATTGCGGCTCTCCTCTCGATGAATCGTCCAATCAGACGCATAATAGCACATCGGCGGCGGATCTGCCGCCGAGGTATCCTTTTCGCGCCGATATGGGACCTATATGTAGAACCGATTAGCGAGCAACGCTGAGGGGCAGGATGGATACACTCGCGGGACTGGTAACAGCCGCTCAGGCTGGCGACCTGGACGCGTTCGGGCAGGTTGTCGAGCGCTTCAAGAACATGGCCTATGCGGTGGCATATACCATGCTTCGCGATGTGCATCTGGCCGAGGAAGTGGCCCAGGAAGCCTTCATCGAGGCCTATATCTGCCTGCCGAAGCTGCGCGAGCCGGCCGCGTTTCCGGGCTGGTTTGGGCGGATCGTCTATAAGCGCGGGGATCGACTGACGCGCGGGAAGAACCCGGCGCTGCTGTCGCTCGACGCCGTAGCTGAATTGAGATCAGTCGCGCCCGATCCCGCGGCGGTGGCCGAGGTGCGCGATCTGCAGCGGCGCGTTCAGGCGGCGATCGACGCGCTGCCCGAGGCCGAGCAGCTGCCGATCCGGCTGTTCTATCTGGCTGGCTACGCGCAGCAAGAGATCGCCACGATCATGGAGCTCCCGCTGACCACGATCAAGAAGCGGCTATTCCACGCCCGGCAGCGCTTGCGCGAACTCATGGACGATTTCGTTCGCGAGCAGATGCAGGAGCAGCGGCCAGCACATGATGCGCAGTTCACGCGCACCATCCAGTTCTTCATTGCGATTCGGATCGGCGATATCACAAAGGTGCGCGCATACCTCGACCAGGAGCCCGCGCTGCTGGCCGCGCACGAGCGCTGGGACGAGGCCACCGCGCTGCGCTACGGTCTGCCGATCGTCAGCTCCTTTACGGCGCTGCACCGCGCAGCCTACAACGGCGATAGCGCGCTGCTGGCGCTGCTGCTCGAGCGGCGCGCCGACGCCAACGCCGCCACGCGCTCGGGGCAGACGCCGCTGCATATCGCCGTGCTGGTCGACCGTGCGCCAGTGGTGGAGCAACTGCTGGCTGGTGGAGCGGACCCTAATTGCAGCAGCGACCTGGGGCTCACTCCGCTGCACTTCGCTGTCATGCTCCAGCGATGTGCCCTGGCCGCACGGCTGCTCGAGGCCGGCGCGGATAGTGCGCTGGCCGACCGGTACGGCCGGACGCCGCTGGACTGGGCGCGGCTGAAAGGCTTTGAGGAAATGATAATCCTGCTGCGCTCGCGGCAGCTGGCATAGTTGAAAGGCAGTTTCTCATGAATACGACAGCGATCGAAATTCCTGTTGGCGACGCACTGCTTGGCCGCGTGATCG
>DATFXE010000804.1:0-4126 GCA_035258585.1 Roseiflexaceae bacterium
GCCGTGCCGCCGCTCGCCCGCAGCGCCCGCAGGATCAAGAAATCGCCGATCGCCGCCGGCACGCGCAGCCCATCTGCAATCGTGTGGGCACCCTGCCACAGCGGCGCGTGCTCCTCGCCCGCCTCGAAGGCTCGCACGATCGGCGCGCAACCGTCGCTCTGCACGCTGACCATGCGCGGTCGCGCCGACCCGATCAGCCCGAGCGTTTCTAGCTCGCCGAAGGCCTTCCACATACCGATCAGGCCAGTGCCACCGCCGGTCGGGTAGATGATCACGTCCGGCAATCTCCAGCCCAGCTGCTCGGCCAGCTCGTAGCCCATGGTCTTCTTGCCCTCGATCCGGTATGGCTCTTTCAGCGTGCTGACATCGAACCAACCGTATTGGGCGACCCCCTCACGCACCTTCACGCCGCAGTCGTTGATCAGCCCGTCCACCAGCGTGACGTGTGCGCCCAGCGCCTTGCACTCGGCACGAAAGGCCAGCGGCACATCGGCTGGCATGAACACATGCGCGGGCAGACCTGCCAGCGCGGCGTAGGCGCTCATCGCGCCGGCGGCGTTACCGGCGCTGGGAATGGCTAGCTCGCGCGCGCCAAGCTCGTAGGCCCGGCTCACAGCGGCCGACAAGCCGCGCGCCTTGAAGCTCCCCGTCGGGTTGAGCGATTCATCCTTGATGTAGGTGTTGGCGCAGCCGATCCGCTCTCCCAGCCGCGCCGCGCGCGTCAGTGGCGTCCAGCCTTCGCCCAGGTTCAAGATGGCGGAGTCGTCGCGCACCGGCAGCACCTCCTGGTAGCGCCACATATCGGCTCGGCGCGCCGCCAGCGAGTCGCGCGTCAACGTCTCGGCTGCTTTGCGCAGATCATAGCGCGCCAGCAGCGGCTTGCCACAGGCCGGGCAGAGGTTGCGCAGCTGCTCAGGATCGTACCTCGCGGCGCAGGCGCCGCATTCCAGATGTGTGAGAGTCGAGCGGGTCATGCGTGGCTCCTCAATGACAGGACTTACGCTGTGGAGAGGTTTGGGGACGCTTCGCCTCCCCGAACATTTCTTTTTTCCGCCGCCAGCCGCGGCGGAAAAAGAGGGTTCTTGGAGGGACGTAGTCCCTCCAAACCTCCCTATTTCGAGGCGACCACATAAGTCCTATCAATGATATAAGAGTGTAATTATGATATATGGTACACTACTATTGTAAGGAGCGCAGCGAGGACACGGCCCATATCCGCAGCGCGTGGATATGCCGCACCGCCAAGGGCTACCATGTCTACTCGACATAATCATCGGATCGGCTATGTTCCATATGAGCTATTTCACTCCTACTGGGCAATCTGTGCACAAGGCGCCAAGACGCGCGCGGCGGAGCTTGGCATTGAATTGGTATTCCCGTCGACCAGTGCCGACGACGATATCCAGGCGGCGATCGACGATCTTGTGGCCAAGCATGTTGAGGCAGTCATCTTGCCGGGGAATCTGGTAGTTGTCCAGCGGTATTCGTTCGAGGCCTTCAAGGCCGCGGCGATCCCCGTGATTGTGGCTGAGTTTGGCCCTGGGCCGGCTTTTACCTGTGCTGTGCATGCGAATGAGTTTCAGGGAGCCGCCATGGTTGTCGACTATCTGGTCCAACGGATGGGCGGATCTGGAAAGATAGCGCATCTCGTCGGTGGGCCGACCCTGCGCTTTGATGCTTTTCATCGGATGCTGGAGCGCGAGCCGCGGATCGAGCTGGCATTCGAAGCACAAGGTCGCTGGACGAGGGAAGAAGGCGCGCGGATGATGCGCGACGCGCTGGCGATGCATACCGATCTGCGGGGTGTCTTTGCCCACAACGATGGCCTGGCGCTTGGGGCGCTCGACGTGATCGAGGAGCAGGGATATACTGGCCAGATCGAGGTGGTCGGTTTCGATGGGACGCCGGATGGATTAGCCGCCGTGTATCAGGGAAAACTTGCCGCCACAGTATACCGCAGCACCTATACTGTCGGGCGCATGGCCGTCGATATGGCGGTACGGGCGGGCCGCCGCGAGCCGCTGCCTGCCGAGGTGCAGCTCGATGCCAACCTGATCACCCCCGCGAACATCGTCGAGGCAGCGCTGGAGTCGATGTCGTTACTGCCCACGATCTTGCAAGACTTGCTCGAGAGTAATAAGGCCCAGGTGCGATTGCAGCACGAGATCATCGCCGCGCAACGCAGTATGATCCAGGAGCTTTCTACGCCGATCATCCCGATCAGCGATCAGATTATGGTTCTGCCACTCATTGGCACGATCGACTCAGCTCGCGCCCATCAGATCATGGAGTCGATGCTCACGACAATCAGCCAGCGCCAGGCGGCGGTGCTGATTATCGATATCACCGGCGTAGCTGTAGTCGATACGAGCGTCGCTCACCATTTACTTCAGGCCGCGCGGGCGGCGCAGCTGCTGGGCACGCTGGTGATCCTGGTCGGGATCTCTCCAGAAGTGGCTCAGACCGTCGTGCAGCTTGGGGTCGATCTCTCGGGCATACCGACGTACAGCTCTCTGCAGTTTGGCTTGGAACATGCCCGCGCCAGCCTGAGCCAGCACAAAGCGAGCGAGGGCCGCTAGACAGGAATCCGCTCGACGATCGCCTTGCCGATTTCGATCGACGCGGTGGCGCCTGGCGAGGGCGCGTTGCAGACATGCAGCGCCTTTGGGCCGGGCACGATCATAAAATCGTCTACAAGCGCGCCATCGTTGCGCAGCGCCTGTGCGCGCACGCCCGCATGGGTGGGCACGATGTCGCCGGATTGCACTTCGGGGATCAGCCGCTGGAGGCTGCGTACGAACGCGGCCTTGCTGACCGAGCGAATCATCTCCTTGATCCCTTCGTCCAGGTTAGCGCGCGCCAGCTTCCAGAACGCCGGCGATGTCAGCACCTCGGCGCTGTCGCGCAAGTCGATGTCGGTCTTATGGTAGCCCTCGCGCTTGAGGCTCAGCACGGCATTCGGGCCAGCATGCACGTCGCCGCCAATCATGCGCGTGAAGTGGACACCCAGAAAAGGGAAGTTCGGGTTCGGCACCGGGTAGATCAGGTGCTTGACCAGGTAACGTTTCCCCGGCTTCAGCTCGTAGTACTCGCCGCGAAACGGCACGATCTGCATGTCGATATTGGCCTGCCCGAGTCGCGCGACACGGTCGCTGTGCAGGCCGGCGCAGTTGATCAGAAAGCGCGCCCGCAGCTCACCTTGGCTGGTCACGATCGTCATGCCATCGCCGCGGATGTCCAGCTGCTCCACGCGCGCACCCAGGCGCAGCACGCCACCCTGCTCCTGAATCAGCCGCGCGTAGGTCGCCGCGACCTGCTTGTAGTCGACGATGCCGGTGCCGGGCACGCGGATGCCGGCCAGCCCGCTGACGTGCGGCTCGATCTCTTTGAGCGCCTCGGCCGACAGGCGGGTGATCGCCAGCTGATTGGCCAGGCCGCGCTGGTACAGGTTTTCTAGCAGCGGCAGCTCGCGCGGCTCAGTTGCCACGATCACCTTGCCGCAGATCTCGTGCGCGATCGCGTGCTCCTGGCAGAACTCGACCATCGAGCGGCTGCCTGCGCGCGCGAACTGGGCTTTGTAGCTGCCTGGCTTGTAGTAGATCCCCGAGTGGATCACCCCGCTGTTGTGGCCGGACTGATGCTGGGCCAGGGCTTGCTCCTTCTCCAGGATGACGATCCGCGCCTGCGGGAAGCGCTTGCCCAGCGTCATGCCGGTGGCCAGGCCGACGATCCCTCCGCCGACGATCGCGTAGTCGTAGGTGTGCATAGCATTGCTTTCAGAATTACTGGTCTCTGCACAAACAACTAATACCTTCGCTGAGGAGGTGTGGAGGAGCCGAAAGCCCCTCCACACCTCCTCTGGTGGGGATTGGGGCCGGGTGCCCACACCCAGAGGGTACCCGGCGTCGCCCCCAACCCCCACCAAAAGATAAGCAATCAATGCAGAGATCAGTATTTTTGCTTTAGACAAGGTTTCGCCTGGCAACGATCAGCTTTACAGTTGGGGAGGTGCGGAGGGGCCCGGGTACCCTCTGGGTGCCCCCTCCGCACCTCCCCAATGGTGGGGGTTTGGGGCGGCGAAGCCGCCCCAAACCCCCACCCAAAAGTGTAAAGTTCGCAAGAACCT
>DATFXE010000805.1:0-3284 GCA_035258585.1 Roseiflexaceae bacterium
CTCCCATCTGCATTAGGTAGCGAGCGAATTTGACAAACCCGCTGGGCACGCCTAGAATGGCCGCTATTACCCAACAGATGATCCTGCTGGCAAACTCGCCAGCTGGGGGTGCGGGGCCGCAGGCCCCCGAGAAATTTCTCTTTTGCTTCTCGTGCGGGCGGCTTTGCCGCCCGCACGAGAAGCAAAACAAAAGCTTCTTGGAGGGCTTTGCCCTCCAAACCTCCCATCTGAGTAAGCCAGCAATATCACATATTGCCATGTGAGCAAGTAAGGGTGTAGTAAGCGAGGAGGAAGAGTCATGGCGCAGGAGCGCGCGAACGCATTTGATTATTGGGGCCCCAGGACACTGCTTGGCCCTGAGCTGAAGCCCGGCGATAAGGCTCCAGCTTTCACTCTGACAAAAGTTAAGAACGAAAAGATCAGCAGCGCAGATTTTGCCGGCAAGCCGCTGGTGATCAGTGTGATTCCGTCGATCGATACCGGCGTCTGCTCGAGGCAGACCCGCCGCTTCAACGAGGAGGCCGCCGCGCTTGGCGATAAGGTCAACATCCTGACCGTTAGCGCCGACCTGCCCTTCGCACAGGCGCGCTGGTGTGGCGCCGAGGGGATCGACAGAGTGATCATGGGCTCGGACTATATCGATATGAACTTTGGTGACGCCTACGGCACGCATATCAAGGACCTGCGTTTGGAAAGCCGCGCGGTGTTCGTGGTCGATGCAAATGGCATCATTCGGCATGTGGAGTATGTGCCGGTCAGCGGGCGGGAACCGAACTATGAGGCGGCGCTGGCGGCATTGAAAGAGCTGGGCGCTTGACAAGATCTGGGAAGTACCGGAGCGCATGCGGGCAAAGCGGCGTTTGAAAGCGCCGCCGGCGTAAGTCCTGATAGTAAAAATAGTGGCGGTAGAGGGAATAGGATGGCCCACGTTTTTGCGCTGGCAATGCAGAAGGGTGGGGTTGGCAAGACCACCACCACGCTCAACCTGGGCGTCGGTCTGGCGCAACGTGGGGCGCGGGTGCTGCTGATCGATCTCGATCCGCAGGCGAATCTGACACAAGGCCTCGGGGTCGATCCACGGGAGTTCGAGTACAGCAGCTACGAACTGCTGCTGAATCCACGTGCTGGCGCCGCGTTTGCGACACTCTCCGCGAGCGCGGGTGTCGATCTGGTGCCGGCGACTCTCGCACTTGCTGGCGCTGAGCAGGAGCTTGCCGGTTCTCAGGGCCGCGAAGTGCTCTTGCGCCGTGCGCTAGTCGATACTCGCACGCAGTACGACTATATCTTGATCGACTCGCCGCCCTCGCTTGGCCTGTTCACACTCAACGCGCTAATCGCCGCGGACGCGGTGATCGTGCCGCTCCAAGCACATGTCTATGCGCTGCGATCTATGCCGCAGCTCGAGGCGGCCATCGCTTTGGCGCACCGAGTCCATACCCGGCTGGCGATCGGCGGGATTGTCTGTACGTTCGTGGACCGCCGCACAAATCTTAGCCAGGTTGTCGAGCAGCAGATCCGCGCCCGCTATGGTAAACTGGTCTTCGAGACGGTTATTCCAATCAGTACGCGCCTGGCCGAAGCGCCGGCGGCCGGCGAGCCGATCAGTAGCTATGCGCCAGCTAGCTCCGGCGCGCTCGCCTACGCCGGGCTGGCGAACGAAGTGGAGGCTCGCTATGCCCACTAAGAAGGATCTGGCCGCTCTCCTGAGCGAAACCCCGCAGCCGCCGCTGCGGCGGGGACGAGGCTTGCGCCTCTCCCGCGCATCGCAGCAAACCCCGAATGCGCCTGTAGAGGCGGACGCTTCACCCGTACCTTCCAGCCGGGTAGACGCGCCGCCATCCGAGGAGGACCCGGAGGTTGATGCATCCGTCGAGGCGCCAGGAGAGCCGACTACTGCCGCCCCCGATTCAAGCGCGACAGCGGCTCAGCAGGTGGAGACGGCAGCAGCATCTGATGTTGTCTCGCCCGAGCCAGCGCGTGACAGGCGCAAGATCAAGCTCCGCAAAGATCTGCTGAAGGAGTGCAAGCGGCTCGCGCATGCGCAGGACCGCAAGCTCTACCAGGTGATTGAGTCAGCGTTAGAGGATTACGTTCAGCGCCACGGAGCGCGCGAATGACGCTTCCGGCCCCTCAGCTCTGGCCGGACGGTGCCAGCGTAGATGCGCGCGGGCGCCTGACGATCGGCGGGTGTGACACCGTCGAGTTGGCCCGCGTCTACGGTACGCCGCTGTACGTGTTGGACGCGGCGACGTTTCGCGCCGGCTGCCGCGCCTATCGTGCTGCGCTCGAGCGGCACTACCCCGGCGCCAGCAGCGCCCACTACGCGAGCAAGGCCTTGTTGAATAGCGCGGTGGTGCGATTGGTAGCTGAGGAACGGCTAGGATTGGACGTCGTCTCTGGTGGCGAGCTGTACGTCGCGCTGCGGGCCGGTTTTCCGGCCGACCGCATCCACCTGCACGGCAATGCCAAGCCGCGCGCCGAGTTGGAGCAGGCGCTGGCGGCCAGTATCGGCAAGATCGTCGTCGACACGCTGGACGAGTTGGATCTGCTGGCGCGGCTGACAGATGGCAGGCCGCAGCCGCAAGCAATCATGTTGCGGCTGTCACCTGATATCGTCGCCGATACACACGCGCATATCCAAACCGGCAGCGCGGCTTCGAAATTTGGGCTGCCGCTTGATGCGCTGGATGCTGCAGCCGTGCGAATCGCCCGAGCGCCAGGGCTGCGGCTGGCTGGTCTGCACAGCCATCTTGGATCGCAAATTCTCGATTACACGCCGATCGCCCAGGCGGTTGGCATACTGCTGGATTGTGCCGCCCGGCTGCGCGACGAACACGGGTTGGTTGTCGCCGAAATCAGCCCTGGCGGCGGGCTTGGCATCCCCTACACCGCCGATCAGTCCACACCTGACATCGACGCGTATGTCGCCACGGTTGCTCAGGCGATGCAGGCGGGCTGCGCCGCGCGTAGCTTTCCGCCGCTGCGGCTGGTAGTCGAGCCAGGCCGCTCAATTGTCGCGCGCGCCGGTGTGGCGCTCTACGAGATTGTGGCCACCAAGCCGCTACCGGGAGTTGGGGGTTGGGACTTGGGGATTGAAGAACAGATCCAACTCCCAACTCCCAACTCCCAACTCCCGACACGCTACCTGCATGTAGATGGCGGTATGGCCGATAATATCCGGCCAGCACTGTATGGGGCGCGCTATAGCGCCCTGCTGGCGAATCGCGCTGCCGAGCCAGCCGCCGAGCATGTCCACATCGCCGGTCGCTACTGTGAGTCAGGCG
>DATFXE010000806.1:0-3416 GCA_035258585.1 Roseiflexaceae bacterium
TTCAGAACGCATCCAAAATTGTAATCATATTAGGACTTACGCAGTTGGCGTTTTAGCGGGGGTGCGGGAGCCGCAGGCCCCCCGAGAACCTTCATTTCCGCCCACCCGTGGCGGCAAAGCCGCCACGGGTGGGCGGAAAGAGGAGTTCTTTGGAGGGCTTTGCCCTCCAAACCTCCCAACCGCGTAACTCCTACATTTATTCATGAGAACCCTATGCCGCGTGTATCGCAATCGGCTGTGCCGGTCTACCCAAATATCGATGCCGCCCTATATAGCTTGAATGTCGACGACCTCAAATGGTACCTGGCCGCGCTGCCCGGCAGCGTGCCCACCCGCAAGCCCGAGCTGGTGGCCGCGCTGAAGCAGGCGCTGCTCGAGCCGGCCGAACTGCAATTTCTCTGGTCGAGGCTCACGCCGGTGCAGCAGCAGGTCGTGTCCGAGGTGGCGCACAACCTGGGCGGGCAGTACAACGCGGGCTTGATCGAAGCCAAATATCCCGACGCGCCATCTCCGAAGAGCCCGCGTGGCTATGGCTACAGCTTCTATGTGATCGGGGGCAAGAAAGAGGTAGCCACGCCGTTCGACCTGTTCTTCTACTACAACTACGAGCTGGGCCGCTACATTCCGGCCGACCTGGCCCAGCTGCTGCGCGAGCAGGTGCCGCCGCCGCCGGCCGTGCGGCTGAAGAGCCACGCGGAGCCGCCAGCCATCCCCAAACTGCCCAAGTATGGCGGCCAGCTGCCCGAGGTAATGGTCAGTGAGACTGAGCGAGCGATCTTCCACGATCTGGGCGCGACGCTCTATTTGATCCAGGAGGGCAAAGCCGCGGTCAGCCCGGCCACGCGCCTGCCCACGCTGCCGACGCTGCGGCTGCTGCGCCAGAATTTGCTGCTGGGCGATTATTTCGCCGATACCGGCTACGATCGTGCCGAGGACGCTATTCGTCCGTTGGCGCTGATCGTGCTGGCCCAGGCCGCCAAATGGGCGCAGCCCTCCGCGGCCGGCAACAAGCTGGAGCTGACCAGGGCTGGCCAGGCGCTGCTTGGCGCGCCGTTAGGCGCACAGCATGTGCGCGAGGCCTGGGAGCGCTGGCTGAAGAGCGATGTGCTCGACGAGCTGTCGCGGATCAGGAATATCAAAGGCCAGCAGGCCAAGGGCACGCGCCTGACCAAACCCGCCGACAGGCGCGCGCAGCTGGCCGGCGCGCTGCGAACCTTCCCGCTCGAGCGCTGGGTGACCATGGACGAGCTGCTGCGCTACATGCGCGCCTCGGGACGGCTACCGGCGATCGAGCGCGGCGGCGGCGGCTCGCTAGGCGTTGGCTCCTACAACACCTACTACGAAGAGGATCTCGGCTTCAGCGCCGCCAAGTACTGGGATGTGATCACCGGATCATACCTGCGCGCGACGCTGTGGGAGTATGTGGCGACGCTTGGCCTGATCGAGATCGCCTATACCTGGCCGGAGGAGACGCCGCACGACTTCGGCAACCTGTACTACCTGGAGACCGACTACCTCAGCCGCTACGACGGGCTGCTGGCCATGCGCTTGACCAACCTGGGCGCGTATGTGCTGGGCTTGACTGGTGAATATACACCTCCCGCGCTGATCGGCGAGAGCGACGCGCCAATGCTGAAGGTGCTGCCGAACCTGGACATCGTGATCACCGACGCCACCCGCTTCGCGCCAAACGAGCGCGCCCTTCTGGAGCGCGTCGCCGCCCCGCAGAGCCAGGATGTCTACCGGCTGAGCCGCGAGCAGTTGCTAGAGGCAGCCAACAGCGGCCTGGATCTGCCGCAGGTCAAGCAGTTTCTTGCCGCGAGGAGCGGCCAGGCCGAAGCTGATTTTCCCCAGATTGTGCGGGTGTTCTTCGAGGATCTGGAGAAGCGCTTGGGCGCGCTGCGTGATATTGGCGCCATGCTGGTGCTGGAAAGCGACGACCCCTTCCTGCTGACTGAGCTATCCAACAACCCGGCGCTGCGCGCGCAGGTTCAGCTCGGCGCGATCGGCGAGCGCACAGTGCTGCTGATCCCCGAGGCGCATGAGGCGGCGGTGCGCAAGCAGCTGAGGAAGCTGGGGTATATTCCCCGTAAAGCTTAGAGCCGAGAACCGAGAACTGAGAAGCGGATCGTGCAAGCTGGTTCTCGGTTCTCGGTTCTCGGTTCTTGATCCGGAAGGATAGTGCGTGAAACACATCGATCACTCGCTCGACGATCTGTTCGCGCGGAGGGCGCGGCGGTCCGAGGCACAATTCGGCGGGCCATCCACGCCGCGCCGCCAGCCGCTGATCAGCCTGGCCTACGGCCTGGCCGACCCGGTGCTGTTCCCGCGCGCCGAGCTGCTGGCCGCCACCGCCGACGTACTCGAGCACGACGCCGACGTCGCGCTCAACTACGGCCCGTCCTCACCAGAACTGCGCGAACAAATCGTCACGCGTCTGCGCGGCCAGGGAGTCGAGGCCGAGGACGACAACGTGCTGGTCGGCTATGGCTCCAGCCAGATTCTGTCGCTGCTCCCGCAGGTGTTTGTCGACCCTGGCGACGTGGTGCTGATCGAAGGGCCGAGTTTCCTGGGCGCGGTGCGCCAGTTCAGCGCCGCCGGCGCACGCCTGGTCACGCTGCCGACCGACGCGCAGGGGATGGATGTGGATGCACTGGAGCAGGGGCTGCGCGAGCTGCGCGCCCAGCGCATCCGGCCGAAGTTCATCTACACAATCCCGACCTTCCACAACCCCACCGGCGCGACCATGCCGCTGGCGCGCAGGCAGCGGCTGGTGGCACTTGGCGCCGAGTACGGCGTGGCGATCGTCGAGGACGACGCCTACGGCGACTTGCGCTACGAGGGCCAGGCGCTGCCGAACCTGGCCGCGCTCGATCAGGAGGGCTGGGTGATCCGTGTTGGCACATTTTCGAAGATCTTAGCCCCAGGCGTGCGCATGGGCTGGGCCCACGCGCGCCCCGAGATCATCGAGCGGCTGGCCAGGTTCAAGGCCGAGGGCTCGAGCGGCCCGTATTTGACTCGTGTGGTGGCGCGCTACTGCGCCGAGGGCCGGCTGGAGGCACATATCCAGGAGCTGATCGGGCTCTACCGCCACAAGCGCGACGTGATGCTGGGTGCGATCGCGCGCGAGTTTCCTGCCGAGGTCGTCACGCGTAAGCCCGAGGGCGGCTTTTTCATCTGGTGTCGCCTGCCGGATGGTATGAGCGCCAGTGCACTGCTGGCGCGCGCGGAGGAGCGCGGAGCCACCTTCCTACCCGGCACGCGCTGCTTCGCCGACGGGCAAGGCGACGACGCCATCCGGCTGGCGTTCAGTTTCGTGCCAGCCGAGCAAATCGAAGAGGGGATCGCTCGTATCGGGGCAGCGATGCGGGCTATCTAAGCCGACAAGCCCTTGAAGACGGTATGATCGGGTCTCA
>DATFXE010000807.1:0-3722 GCA_035258585.1 Roseiflexaceae bacterium
GGGTTCGCCGTGCGCGGCGAACCCGCAAGCCAGGAACGCCGAACGAAGAAGCGCCTTGCCGCCAAGCTTTCAGAGGCTCAGGGTGAGATCACTACGGTTTTTGAACTTACAAACCGGCAATCGTGCGACGAACGCTGACATCACTCAGGCGAATCTTCCGGCTGGTCTGCAACCACTGGCGCGCCAGCGCGGCGAGTCAGCTTGAGGCGCGCGCGCACTTGCTCGACCTGCGCGATCGCATCCCTTACCTCGGCCAGCCAGTCGGCGTGTTCGGCGGCGAATGCGTGCACCGCGTAGGCCAGCGCAGCGCTGCGCGTATCGGCCACACCCGCGGCGACCAGCGTGTCGAGCACGTCGCGCTCAGCGCGGCCCAGTCGCGTCATCACCGGCACCGACCGAGTGCTGAACAGCGCCTGGGTTTCGCCGGCGCGCATGCCCCAGGCAACCGATCGCCCCAGCCTCGACTGTAGCTCGCGCGCCAGCTTCATGCGCCACGGCCGCGTCTCCTCGCGCCTTCTAGCGATCAGGCTGCGCTCTGCCGCGCGCCGCTCTTCGTCAGGCAGACCATCATCCAGCTCCGATGTCACCACCGGCAGCACAATCACCACCTCATCATCATAAAAGGCGATCTCGGGCGAGCCTGCCAGCAGGTTTGCCGGCACATATTCCTGAAGCCAAGTCTGAAGTTCGTTGGTTTTCACGCGCTCATTCCTTCGGTAGGCGGTTGCAGCGGTCCCGCATCACCGGTTCTTTCGCGCGATTATACCCCACTTGATTACTCAATTACAAACCCGCGCCTTGCGTCGATCGGGGTTTCTGCTACAATGCGGGACGCACGAGGCGCTAACTCTCTCAGGCGAGATTCTTGGCAACTTTACAGTCTGTGGGTGGGGGTTTGGGGCGGGGGCGCAGCCCCACCCCAAACCCCCACCCACAGACCGATTGCGCAGATGAGGATATCACCACTGCCCGCGCCCACGCTCGACCAGGAGCGCGAGGCCGAACTGATCGGGCGGATCGATCGCTGGCTGACGCATATGACCTGGCGACCGGACTTCGAGCGCTGGCGCGAGGGCCGGATCTGGCAGGAGCGCCACCAGGACGAGCGGCTGCGGCTGGTCGCCCGCTACGGCGGGGCACTGCCCGGCCGGCGCATCCTCGACCTGGGCAGCGGCATGGGCGGCACCAGTGTGGCGCTCGGGCTGGCTGGCGCAGCGCCGCTGGCGTTCGAGTACAATCGCGCCTACTGCGATATCATCCGCCTGCGCGCTGGCCGCTACGACATGCCGCTGCCGGTGGTCAACGGCGCCGGCGAGCAACTGCCCTTCGCCGACGCCAGCTTCGACCTGGCGATCGCCTGGGACGTCGTCGAGCATGTGCAAGACCCGGCATTGCTGCTGGCCGAGCTGGCGCGCGTTCTGCGCCCCGGCGGCCGGGTGTTGCTAACGGTGATCAATCGCTTCGCATTCCGCGACCCGCACTATCACCTGCCGCTGCTCAACTGGCTGCCGCGGCGGCTGGCCGAGGCGATTATCGAGCGGCGCGGCCGCAGCAAAAGCGGGTCGGCTTTCAGCGACCGGCAGCGGCTCTCCGAGATGCACTATTTCACTATTGGCGGTTTCCGACGGCTGGCGGCGCGCTATGGCTTTCGTGTCGGCGATATCCGCGAGGATCGCGTGCGCCGTGGCAATGGCACGGCCGGCGGCCTGAAGGGCCAGGCGCGCGACATGCTGCGGCGGCTCGGGCTGGCGCGCTTCGGATATGTGGGATATCGCACCCTGTTCCAGGGCACCTATGAGCTGCTGCTGGTCCGAGAGTAGGTCCAGAATAGAGAACAAATGGCCGGAGCCTTACCAGAACAAGCAGTCACCAATGTTGGGTCACGACGGGCGCGCTCGCGCGCGCTGACGCTCGGCCGCGCCCAGGCGAGGGCGTGGCTGGCGCCTGGGCTGCTCGCGCTGGCCACCATCCTGGCGATCGTGGCCGCCTATAGCGTGCGCCCACTTGTAAGGATCGATATTGGCGACTACTACGACCGTGCCTTTCTGCCCAACCTGGGCGACAGCGAATCCGACGCGGCCGACTTCCACGCCCGCGAGGTCAACGCGGTCGGCGCGGCACAGGCGACGCCATGGCCGGCTGGGCAGGAGCTCGTGGAGCTGCCTGGGCGTCGCCAGGGCATGTGGAAAGTGGTGGTCGAGCCTGCCGCCGGCCTGCCGGACGATGCTCTGGACGGCCTGACCGTCGCCGCGAATGGGGTGCGCCTATGGAACCCGCCCGGCGCGGGCGCGCGCCAGCTCCTGGCGATCGTTCCGCCGGAGATCATGGCCGCCGATACGGTGCGGCTGCGGCTCGAGCCGGCGGTGGTGGGCGACCCCGAGCCGCGGCTGGGACTGGCCGGGCAGGTCACGCTGGCGCCGGCACAGACCTATCGCTGGACCGGCGGCCAGAGCACGATCAGCCTGCCTGGGCTGGGCCGCGGCGACTGGAATGTTACGCTCGTCGCCAGTTTGAGCCACCCCGACCACCAGCCGCTCGACGCAACCGTGTCAGCTAATGGCGTGCCGGTCGCCGCCTTGCCCGATGGCGGGCTGCGCGAGCTGTCCTTCCTGGCGCCGGCAGCGCTCGTGCCGGATGGCGACCTGACGCTCACAATTCACTCGAACACCTACAAGGACCCGCGCGAGCTTGGAATTCTCCTGTACGAGCTGCGCGTCGCGCCTGCCGGGCCAACCACGCCGCTGCCGCCGCTGAAACAGCTACTGTACGCGCTGACAATCGCGCTGTGCCTGTATTTCTGTCTGCTGCGCATGATCGGTCGGCCGGCAATTGCAGCCGCGCTGGCGCTGGCGCTGGTGCTGGGCGGGGCTTGGGCGCTGGCGGCCGCCCGCTACCCGAGCGCGCTCATGCTGCCGGGCCTGGCATTGCTCGCAATCTGGAGCGTGGCGCTGCTGCTGGCGCTGGAATGGCTGCTGCCACGATTGTTCGCCATGGCCGGCGTGCCGCTCAGTGTCTGGCTCATGCGCGCCCTGCTGCTGGTCTTCTTCGCGGGCTACTGGATCAAGGCCGGCGGAATGCTGTACCCCTACTTCGTCGGCATCGACATGCGCCAACAAATGACCTGGGCGCAGGAGATCTGGAATGGCCAGTTTTGGCTGTATTATGGCGTTCAAAACCCCATGAACACGCGGACCATGCCCGCGGCCGAGTGGGGGCCGAACCCGCCGGTCATCCCATACTCGCCGTGGTTCCATATCTTCGCCGGCTCGTTCGCGCTGCTGCCGATACCGATGGTCCTGACCGGGCATATGCTCAGCGCGCTGGTCGACACCAGCCGGGTGTTTCTGCTGGCATTGCTGGCCCGCAAGAGCCGCTTCTCCGAGCGCGAGACGCTGTTCGGATCGCTATTGCTGGCGGTCACGCCGGTGACATTTCTGCTGCACTCGTGGGGCAACCTGCCCACCACATCCGGCATCTGGTGGACGCTGGTCAGCACGATCTTCGTTGTCGTAGCCTACCGGCGGCTCGACCGGCCCTGGCCGTTTGTGATTCTCACACTGCTACTGACAGTCACCCTGCTGATGTACACTGTCGTCGCCGCGTTTATGGGCGTATTTCTGTGTCTGTTGGTGCCGGCGCTCTGGATTGTAGAATCGCGACGGCTGCGCGCAATCTCACGAAACAATCTTCGCGCGTCTTCGCATGCCCCTTCGACGCGGCTC
>DATFXE010000808.1:0-7409 GCA_035258585.1 Roseiflexaceae bacterium
CCTGCGCGGCGATGTCGGGCGCTGCAGCCCGTGCGGCGCGATAGGATTTGAGGGCCGAGCAGCTGCCCCAGAGCTCGATCAGCGTCAGGCGCAGCGTCCAGATATCCCCCCGCATGACACTCTTGAGTAGCCGGCGCAGAAGCCACTCCCACATCCACCGGCGCAGCGCGAACCTGATCAGCGCGGCCGACTTGTGAGGCTCATTGCGCGCAATCGTCAGCAGGTAGGCTGGAAACGAGCGGCCATTGTTGTAGACCAGCCGCCGAAACGCGGCGCCATCGCGCCGGTGAACGTGCCGGATCAAGGCGGACGGCTCGTAGCGCAGCGTATGGCCGCGCGCGACCGTCCGGTAGAAGAATTCAATGTCTCCACCACCGCACGTGGGCGTGCCCACGTCCAGCGCGACATCGAAGGCGCCAATCGCGTCGAACAGGCCGCGGCGAAATGCCATGTTTGCCCCCACCCCCCACCTGTTCGACCAGAACAGCTCACGCTCGCCGAGTTGCTCGCCGCGCACTGTGTAGGGCTTGAAGCCTTTGTTCATCCCACCGTAGCGCTCAAAGTCAAACTGCGCGCCTGTTTCCAACTCAGCCGGCAGCACCAGCCCGGTCACGGCCATGATCTCGGGGTTCGCGAAGGCCCGCGCTATGCCACGCAGCCAGCCCGGCGACGCCAGCGCATCGTCGTCGATATAGGCGATAAGGTCATGGTGCGTCTCGGCGATGCCACGATTACGCGCCCAGTCCAGGCCGGGCCGGTTCTCTCGCACATAGCGGAACCCGCTGCGAGCGACGACCTCTGCGACCGCTCGATCGCGCGAGCAGTTGTCGACCACCACCACCTCGTAGTCCGGGTAGTCGAGCTGGCGCAGGCTCTCGAGACAGCGGTCGAGCGACAGGAGCCGATCGCGCGTGCAGACAATCACGCTGATCGGGGGCGACTGCTCGGGTGGCATAGCACCCAGGCTGCCCTCGACGCTCCGCTCCCAGACAAACCAGCTAAACGCCCGCGCCAGCTCGGCGCGCAGTTCCTCGGCGCCAAACGTGCGTAATGCGGGCCGGCAGATTAAATCCACTGTCCCAAGCGGCTGACCATCCCAGGAGGCCAGGATACAAAGCCGATCGTAGCGTGGCTCTACGTAGATCGGCTCTATCGGCCGGCTTAGATCGATCTCGGCAAGTTTCGTTGGCATTAGCCTGTTTCTATCAATGAGCGGCTCAAGCGCAACGCCTGGGCCGGGACGAATTGATCCTGGGCAAGATCACGAAGCGCGGTATAGAGGTGATGCGTCTGTAGCGGCTCCGCGCCGGGCAGCGGCGGAATAGCGGTCACCTCGATACCTTCGAGACTCAGCCGTAGCCCCAAGCGGGTGGCTTGTTCGAGCATGACGTTGAGGTTGGTTTCGCTAGGTAGCGCGGCAAGATCGACACATGGCGCGTCGGTCGCCACGCTCGGTGTGAGAGGCGCCTCCTGGAGCCAGGCATACAGTGCGCGCCGGCCTCCGATGGTGGCCGCCAGGCCGCGCGAGTAATTGTAATCGCGCAACCCCCAAACGATCCACCGCCATGCACTGCGCAGCCGAAACCGCTCAGCGAGCGCCGCCTGGCGGAGCATCAACAGCTCCAGGCGCTGGCCACGCTCAGGGTACGCGAACGCCAGCCGGCGCAGCAGGCGGCGCCAGCGGCCTGGGCGAATCAGGTAACGTGCGAACAGGCCCGCGCGCAGCTCGGGATGCCGCTCACCAATCTGGATATCGGCCATGCCCTCCTGGCGAATCCGGCGCAGCCACTGCTCCAGATCGTTGGTGTCACAATGGTCGCCGATCGCCAGTGGCGCGTAGCTGAAGCGCGCGCCGGCCCCCAATAGACGCACGCCAAGCTCGTAATCCTCCAGACGGCCCGTGAACGCCGTGTCGAAGCCGCCCACGCGCTGAAACAGCTTGGTCGACAGGGAGACATTGCCGCTGAAGAAATCGCGGTAGCTAAATCGCCGCCCAGGCCGGCCTAACTCGCGGAAGGTGTCTTCCCACCAGCGATGTGCATCGTATTGAAACCAGCTCGGCCGTGATGGCAGAACCGGCTTGGAGTAGCCCAGCACGACCGTGTCGCTACCCTGCCCATCGAGATGTGCCCGCACCAGCTCAGGCCGCGCGACGACGTCGTCGTCGAGGAACAGCAGCAGGTCGCCGCGCGCGTGGGCGGCACCACGATTCCGACTCGCGGCGGCGCAGCGCGCCTCGTGGCCCAGCAGCCGCAGCGCGAAGGATGCGTGCTCCGCATAGGCGGTCACGCGCGCGGCGGTATCATCCTGGCACGCGTCGGCCACAACCAGCACTTCAAATGCGCTGGCGGCGACCGACTGGTTGGCCAGCGCTTGCAGGCTGCGCTCGAGCAGTGCGGCACGATCGTGCGTGGGTATGATCACGCTGAGAATCGGGCAGTCGCTCATACGGCCTCCTTGACCGGCACAGATGTGATCGTCGCGTCCTCCTCCCGGGCGGGCGGCGCCTCCGGTGCCGGCTCATGCGTCCGCTCAGGAGCGGCAGGGTCGATCTGGCTCCGCAGGACGCGTCGGGCCTGCACGTAGCTGCCTGGCCCGGCTAGCGCGCCACGTAGCTCAGCCAGCGCCAGGTCCAGCGGCACATGCTTCGGGCGACCCAGCAGCGCGCGCACCACCTGGCGGACATGATGGCGCCAAAACCAGCGCGGCGCCAGCGCGACGATCGACCATTCGCCCTCGACCAGCAGACAGCGCGTCCACCAGGCAAACAGGCCCACGCCGTAGCCATAGAATGTCTGGCGCAGCGCGCTCCACTCGCGGCGGTGGCGATGCCAGACCGGGGCCGCCGGCTCGTAGACGATCCGGTAGCCGCGCGAGAGCGCGCGGTAGAAATATTCCTGGTCGCCGCCCGATCGCGATGCGGTGCCGCCGTCGAGCGCCTCGTCGAAGAGGCCAATATGGTCAATCACAGCCCGGCGAATGGCCATGTTGACACCCGCGCCGATCCTGCCGGTCGCAAGAACATTCGCAGTGGCCGAATCAAACGAGCGACGTATATAGCCGCGCCCGAAGCCATTCGTCTCTTCGAACCATAACTGAGCCTCAGTCTCCAGCTCGAGCGGCATTGTAATACCGGTGACGATCGCGACCATCGGATCGTCGAAATTACGCAGCAGCGCGGGCAGCCAGCCCGTGCCAACCTGCGCGTCGTCATCGGTGAATGCGACGATCTCGCCGCGCGCGGCCTGCAGGCCGCGGTTGCGCGCGATGTCGAGACCGGGCCGCGGCTCATGCAGGTAGCGGATCGCGGGGTAGCTCGCCACCAGCCGCTCGCTGCTGCCGTCGCTTGGACAGCTGTCCACCACGATAACGTCGTGGCCTTGGGCCGCCAACAGCTGCAGATCTGGGAGACAATTCGCCAGATCCTCTGTGCGATCGCGCGTACAGACGACAACCGAGGCCGTAGGCAGCGGCGATCCGTCGCCGGCATCCTGGTTTACGACAAGCCAGCTAGGCCAGGCCACCTGCGTCGTGTGTTCGCGCAGAACCGCGGCCGTGATGCGGCCTTTCACGACCGGAATCCACTCGCGCCCCACCACCGAGCCGCGCAACCGGAAGACTACCAGCGCTCGCTCATAGCCATGGAGATTGGAGATACCTTGCTCCATCTGGTCAAGGTGAACCTCGCAAACCGCAGCGGGCTTCTTGATCATAACGGCCTCGCCCCTATCATGTTCGTGCCGGCGGACCAGACGGGATGTAGCGCGACGACGCCGGAGGCGTTCGGAAGAGCCGACGCAGCCGCGGTAATGTCGATCATATGTAACTGCCAGTGGTAGTCGAAGACATAGGCCCAGTCGGTTGGGTAGAGCCCGACGTTGACATAGTACCGCCCAGGCATGAGTGGTAATTCGGGTAGGGAGCAGCGCAGCGCCCCGCGCTCGGTCGGCCGACCGAAGACCGCGTCGACCGACGGGATGATCTCCTCGAAGCACTTGATGTGCGCCTCGCTGAAGACGCCCAGGCTGACAATCATGTCGGCGATCGGCCGTGAGAGCTGGTACTCCAGCTCGACCGTCAGCGCCGCGCCGCTGGGCATCATCTCGATCTGCTGACCCTGGTCATTGCGTAGCATGACGGTGGTGATCATGGCCTCCTGCGTGCCCTGGCGAGTGCCCTGCGCGATCGCCAGCTTCGGCGCCAGCCCGTCGCCGATCTTTGCCGCGCGGCGCTCGGTGCGCTTGCGCATCAGATCTTCGTAGCAGCGAATGGCCGTCTCTGGCTCACCCTGCAGGACCGCGCGCCCCTCCTCGAGCACCAGCACTTCGTCGCACAAGGCGCGAACCTGCTCCATCACGTGCGAGGTCAGGATGAGCGTCTTGCCAGCGGCGCGGAAGGTCGCAAGGCGATCGAGGCACTTCTTCTGGAAACGCGTGTCGCCAACCGCCAACACCTCGTCGATCAGCAGCACGTCGGGATCGAACTGCATCGCCGTCGCGAACGCCAGCCGCAGATACATGCCCGAGGAATAAGCGCGCACCGGCTCGTCGATGAACTTCTCCAACTCGGCAAATGCGATGATCTCGTCCTGCTGCGCGAGCACCTCGCGCTTAGTCAGGCCCATCAGCAGGCCGCCGGTCGTGATGTTCTCGCGGCCAGTCATATCGGGATGAAACCCGCTACCCAAGTCGAGCAGGCCGCTTACCTGGCCGGCCCGGCGCACCTGCCCACGGGTGGGCCGGCCCAGACCGCATAGCAGGCGCAGCAATGTGCTCTTGCCGGCACCGTTGTGGCCGATAATGCCCAGCGCCGTGCCGCGCTCCACCTCAAAACTGACATCGCGTAGCGCCCAGTGAGCCTGCGCCGGATCGAGCCGGCCGGTCAGCCAGCGCACCGCCGACTCCTTGAGAGTCACCGGGCGATTCCGCTGGAGGCGGAATCGCTTCGAGACCGCTTCGGCCGTCAAAACCGCTGACATGATCGTTCGCCTCTCCTTAAATCGTGTCGATGATGTCGTGCTGCTGCCTGCCATAGATCAGCGTGCCGATGCCATACGCGACGATACTCACCGAGGCGACATATAGCAGCGGCCCCCAGGACGGCAGCGTTGCTTCGAAGAAGATCGAGCGATAGTCCTGGACAAGCACGGCGATTGGGTTGACCTTGTACACCAGGTGGTATTGCGCGGCGACGGCCTGCGGACGATAGAACACCGGGGTCAGGTAGAACAGCAGCATCAGCGCGACCACCACGATGTGTTGCACATCGCGATAGAACACGTTCAGCGTGGCGATGACCATGCTCAGCCCGACCGTCAGGACCGATTGGATCAGCATCAGCAGCGGCAGCGTCAGCAGGGCGATCGACAGCGGGCGGCCATAGGCCAGCAGCACGGCGATCAGGATTGGCAGCGCGGCGAGATAGGTGATCAGATTCGACAGGGTATTGACCAGCATCAGCCGCGCAGGCGCGAAGTTGGGGTGCCGCACGAGATCGCGGTTACCGACGAACAGCCCACAGGCCGAGCTGAGCGAGCTGCTGAACCAGTTCCACGGCAGCAGCGCGCTAAACACGAACGCCGGATAGGCTTCGATATTCAGCGGCACGACCGCCTGGAACAGAAAGACCATCACCAGAAGCTGCGCGAAGGGCAGGAGCAGCGACCAGAGAATGCCCAGCACCGACTGCTTGTAGCGCAGACTGAAATCGCGCCAGACCAGATGGTGCAGCAGATCGATCTGGTAACACATGCTTCGCAAGTGGCTGGTGCGCTGGCCCAACTTGCTCGCGCGCAGGCCACTCAGGCGCTGAAGGCGCATATTCATGAAGGTGTATCCTTGGACAGCAGCGTGTCGACCCCTCGCGTGGGATCAATGGCGAGGATGCCGATCGGTGTCTGCAGCTCGACTTCTGTGCCCGCATGCGTCCGGTGGTGCGAGCGATACAGGCAGATCGGGCCGAGCAGCGGGTAGTAAGCCTGGGCAAGCACCAGGGCCAGTGGCCGGTCGCGCCTGACCGCCACGGCGACCAGCCCACGTACAAACTTACGGATAACTGACCAGGTAACGTCGGCGAACAATGCGGGCGCGCGCCGCCGATCGTTCAGCGCACACTTGACCAGGTAGGCGACGAACGCCTGCTGATACTGGCCGAGCTTACGCGCCAGTACGCGCATATCGTCGATGTGATCGTGAAAGACGACCGCGTTTGGCTCATAGCGCAGGGTGAAGCCTGCCAGCAGGACGCGTGTGAACATGTCGTGGTCGCCGCCACCGGGGACAGGCGTGCCCATATCGAGCCGTGGGTCGAACAGGCCGACCTGGGCAAAGGCGGCGCGCCGAAATGCGCTATTGCAGCCAGTGCCGTGGTAGCCTTTATAGGGAAACAGATCAACCGGTGGGGGAGCGTTGAGGTTGAAATTCAGCCGGTAAAAGCCCTTGCTGTAACCAAAGCGCTCGAACAGCTCCTGGGCGGGCGTGTCGAGCCGTGCCGGCGCGACCAGCCCTGTCACGCACATCACCTTCGGCGCCTCAAACGCGGCGACGAGCGATTGCAGCCAGTTGGCGTCGGCGATGGCATCGTCGTCGATATAGGCGATGATTTCGCCATACGACTCGAGTACTGCGCGGTTGCGGGCCCAATCCAGGCCGACGCGCGGCTCACGGATGTAGCGCACGTGTGGAAAATGGGCACGCACCAACCGCTCGGTCGTATCGCTGGAGGGCGCGTTATCGACCACCAGCACTTCCATGTTTCGGTATGTCTGGCGTTCGAGCGACTGAAGTGTGGCGCCGATCGTCTCGACGCGGTCACGTGTGCAGACAGCGACCGAGACCAGCGGCCCGTCGATGACGGGCGCGCGCGGGCAAGCAAGCTGCGCCTGCCTGACCTGATCGAGGAGGACGATCAAATCTGCAGGCTGATCCGCGACGGGGAAACCAGCGAGCGTGAGATCGTCGATCAAATGGCTGCGCGCGCGCTCGATTGTTTCGGGGTCGAGCGTGGCAAGCAGCCGCGCGTGATCAAGCGTTGGCAGTATCTCAGCGGCTAGATCGGCATATCCCACTGGCCGACCGTGCACCCGGATCAACAGGCGCGCCGCACGATAACTATCGTCGAAGCTGCATGCAATGTCTGTGTCGGTCAGCTCGACTTCGGCGAATTGGGCAGGCGTGGCCAGCCGCTTCGGCGCGTAGGCTTTCCAAATGTTCGAGCTGTTCATTCGTATGCCGGTATGGCTAATGATGCTTTACATATGCTATACCGTCGCTTTTTGCAATTAGGAGCTAGCCAAACAGGCAAAAATGCCATAGCTGACGAAAGTGTAATCCGCGGAGGGAGCACAGCCTGCGACAAACAAAAAGAACGCTTGCCGAAAGGCAAGCGTTCTTCGTGTGGTGGAGCTGAGG
>DATFXE010000809.1:0-12376 GCA_035258585.1 Roseiflexaceae bacterium
GCTGGCCTCACTGGCGATCTTCGTCTTTCTCGGCACCTGGAACGACTTTCTCGGCCCGCTGGTCTTCCTGCGCAGCCAGGAGTTGTTCCCTGTGCAGTTATGGCTATCGGTTGTCGCCCAGCAGGGCGAGGTCAAAACCCCAGCCGTGGTGATGGCCGGCTCGGTGCTGGCCAGCATTCCGGTTCTGATCCTCTTTGCGACGCTGCAGCGCTACTTCATCGCGGGGCTTACAGCGGGTAGTGTGAAGTGAGCGTACCGAGCCCAGGAAGGAACGTTATCATGACAACCAAGTCGCAGACTGCTCAATCCGACCGCTTGGCAATCGACGGCGGCACACCTGCGCGGCGCCGTCCCGATCCACCGATGTATCCAGGCGGCAATCTGCTCGGCGCCGAGGAAGAGCAGGCCGTGATCGACGTGATCCGCAGCAAGCGTCTGTTTCGCTACTACGGGCCGAACCCCGGCCCGTCTCGCGCTGCCGAGCTTGAGCAGGCATTCGCCGCGCATATGGGCACGCGATACGCGGCCGGCGTCACTTCCGGCACAGCGGCGTTGATCTGCAGCCTCATGGGCGTGGGCGTCGGCCCCGGCGACGAGGTGATCGTCCCGGCCTATACCTGGATCGCCTCGGCATCTGCCGTGGCTATGGTTGGTGCTATCCCGGTCCTGGCCGAGGTGGATGAGAGTCTGACGCTCGACCCGCAGGATGTCGAACGAAAGATCACGCCCCGCACCAGGGCGATTATGCCGGTTCACATGCGTGGCGCACCCGCCGCTATGGACAGGCTCATGGAGCTGGCGCGCCGCTATAGTCTGCGCGTGATCGAGGATGTAGCCCAGGCGGATGGCGGCAGCTTCCAGGGACGCCGCCTCGGCAGCATCGGTGATGTCGGCGCCTTCAGCTTCCAGTTCAACAAGATCATCACCAGCGGTGAGGGTGGCATGGTGATAACCTCTGACGACGAGTTACACAAGCGTGTCCTGATGCTGCAGGACGTCGTCGGCGGCCAACGCAACAACATCCCGCCAGACAAGATCCTGCTCGGGATGAACTTCCGGATGCCCGAACTGCTCGCCGCCGTCGCACTGGTGCAACTCGGACGCCTTGAGGGCCTGCTTGAGGAGATGCTGACACGCAAGCTCGCGATCAAAGCCGGCATGACTGAGGCGCTGGCGCGCGCCGGAGGTCATTTCCGCACCATCACCGATGTCGAAGGCGATACCGGGATCGCGCTGATCTTCTTCATGCCCAACGCCGATCTGGCCGACCGTATCATCCGGGCCTTGCGCGCGGAGAATATCGGTGCGAGCGACATGTACAAGCCCGACGAAGTCGACTACCACGTCTATGCGCATTGGGGGCCGATCTTGGCCAAACGCACTTGGTCGGCAGAGGGCGGCCCATGGCGCTGGGGCGCGCCAGTGGAATATCGGCCTGACATGTGCCCACATACGCTCGATCTGCTGCGCCGTGCCGTGCATTTGGATGTCAACCCCCTGCTCACAGAGGAAGATATCGAGGAGACGATCGTCGGCCTCAACAAGGTGTTACGCACCATGGATACACTATGAAGGGAATCATGTTGATTGGCTACGACGTGGAGGCACGCGGCAGTGAGGATGTGGCTCCACGTTTTCTGGAGCAGGCCAGAGAACTGCATAACCAACTGGGAGTCCCTGCAACGCTGTTCATTGTGGGCCAAACGCTTGAGCAGTGGGTGCCCGAGTTTCAGGCCATCGCCGCGGATCCGCTCTTTGACTTGCAACAGCACACCTACTCGCACCAACCCCTCAAAACGGTGTATATTGAGGATGGCAAATCCATCCGAGTGGTGCGCGGAGTCAGCCTCGAAGAAACGCGCCAGGAGGTGCGCAAAACCAGCGAACTGTTGCGCCAGCACCTAGGGGTCGAGTGCATCGGGCTGACCGGCCCCTGGTGCTATTACCGTGGTCTACGCGATCGACCCGACATCCTGCAAGTGCTCTGGGAGGAGGGGATTTGCTTCACTCGGGCTGATGGCCGCAACGAGCATGATTGGCATCCCGTTTCGATGGACTTGCAGCCCTATTGGTATGAGGCGCTGGGCTTTCCGGAGATGCTGGAGATCCCGATCCATGGCTGGCACGATTGTGTGATTCGTGCTGAAGTGTTAGGATGGAAGGACCTGGAAGGTTACGTGGAGTCGGTGAAACCCTATATCGACCGAGCGGCGGCCGAGGACAAGGTCTTCTCGCTGTGCCAGCACGATTGGAGCAGCATCTGCGAAGATCCCGAGATGCGCGCCACGGAAGGCTTGATCCGTTACGCACAGGCCCAGGGCTTGCACTTCATGACCTATCGGGCCTACTACGAACGCCTCCACATGCGCCACGCGCCGGCCTGAACTCGCTGCACATCGGAGCCAGCAGCTGGAGCAGTCACATGGAGCAATCGGAAATGGTCGCGCTGATCCGCGGCGGCGTGCCGGGGCCGGGCGGCATCTGGGCCGACCTAGGGGCCGGCACGGGCAACTTCAGCTGGGCGCTGGCCGAGTTGCTCGGGCCGCAAGGCGCGATCTACGCCGTCGATCGCGATGGCAAAGCGATCCGGCGGCTCCACGAGCGGATCGCGCCGGGCGACCCTGGCGCGACGATCATCCCGCTGCAAGCCGATTTCAGCCGCGCGCTGGATCTGCCCAGGCTCGACGGCGTGCTGCTGGCCAACGCGCTGCATTTCATTCGCGACCAGCCGGCTGCATTGGCTCTGGCGGCTGGCTATTTGCGGCCGGGCGGGCGCCTGCTGCTCGTCGAATACGATCTGCGCGCGCCGCTGCCCTGGACACCGTTCCCCGTCTCGTTCGCCCGCTTTCAGGATCTGGCTGCCGGCACCGGCCTGGCTCCACCAGTCGAGATCGGCCGCCGCGTCTCGCCGTCGTCGGGAGTCGCGATGTTCGCGGCGATGGCGGAGCGGCAGCGCGAGTAGCGTGCGGGGGGCTAAATATGCCGATAGCTTCACACCACCGGGTGCCCTCTGGGCGTCACCAAGCCTTGATATGGTGGTGGCGCCCAGAGGGCACCCGGTGTCTTGGTGGTAAACTCTGGCGTCCCACCAAACTATACTGGCAGGCAGCCACACACGATCGACTGTAGCAATACAAGCATTTTTCGAGTACAATCAGCGTGTTCGTGGTATGCCCTCACGGCCGGCTGAAAAGAAAGTCAGCGTATGCGCAAGGCTGCTCTCAAGATTGTCATCACGCTGGTCGTTCTGACGCTCTTCGCTCAGCTTGCCGTGCTGGCCGTGCCCGGCGCCGCGCTGGCCCAGCCGGCGCGCCCAACGCTCACGCCGAACCGGCCGCCGGCGCCAACCCGCAAGCCCGAACGCAAGCCGACCGACACGCCCGTCCCTACGGCTACCGAGTTGCCCACCGCAACCGTGGCCCCGGCGCCGACCGAGCCGCCCACACCAACTGCAGCACCCTCGCCCGTGCCTGCGCAGCTGCCAACCACTGGCGATCGCTGGGCCGATTGGAGCCCGGCATTGGTGCTGCTGGCGCTGCTGCTGCTGGGAGCCGGCCTCTTGCTACGCCCGCACAGGCGCTAGCGCGCTCGGACGCGCAGGGGTTAGGAGTTGGGAGTTGCTATTGCTGGTGCTCACCAGCCTTGCCTCAAAACCGCAGATGTAACTTGATTTTGTTAGGAGTTACGAGGTTGGCGTTTTAGCGGGGGCTCGGGGGCCTGCGGCCCCCGAGAACCTGCTTTTCCACCCACTTGTGGCGGCTTTGCCGCCACAAGTGGGTGGAAAAAGCAAGGGGTTCTTTGGAGGGCTGCGCCCTCCAAACCTCCCACCTGAGTAACTCCTATTTGTAATAGGGCCAGGAACATTGCCATGGACATTCTCGTCATAGGCTGCGGAGTCTCCGGCCTTTCGTGCGGTATCCGGCTGCTGGAGGCCGGCTTCACAGTCCAGATCTGGGCGCGCGACCTGGCGCCGCGCACCACCTCGAACGTCGCCGCCGCCGTCTGGTATCCCTACAAAGCCTACCCCGAACACCTGGTGGTCGGCTGGTCGGCGGCCACGTACGCCGATTTCGTCCGACTGGCGCACGTTCCCGAGGCCGGCATAACGCAGCGCACAGGGATCGAGATCTTTCCATGGCCGGTGGAAGACCCGTGGTGGCGCGCGGCGGTGCCGGGGTTTCGCCGGGCAACGGCTGGCGAGCTGCCCATTGGCTCCCAGGATGGCTATGTCTTCGAGGCGCCGGTGATCGAGATGCCGGTCTATCTGGGCTACCTGATACGGCGCTTCGAGTCGCTTGGCGGCCAGATCGCGACGCGCTCGCTCGCATCGGTCGACGAGGCTTTCGCGCAGGCCGATTATGTGATCGACTGCGCCGGGCTGGGCGCGCGCGAGCTGTTCGGCGACCGCACGCTGACGCCGATTCGCGGGCAGGTGGTGCGGGTCGCGCAGGTCGGGATCGAGCGCTTCTGGCTGGACGACTACAACCAGGGCGGTATTACCTACATCGTCCCGCGGGCGAACGACTGCATTCTGGGCGGCACCGCCGACGAGGACAGCGAGGACCTGACGCCGAACGCAGCGACCGCCGCCGCGATCGTCGAGCGCTGTGTGGCGCTGGAGCCGCGCCTGCGCGATGCGGCGATCCTGGAGCACAAGGTCGGGCTGCGGCCGGGCCGGCCGACGGTGCGCCTCGAGGCCGAGCAGTGGGCGCGTGGCAAGCTGCTGATCCACAACTACGGTCACGGCGGCGCGGGCGTTACCCTCTCCTGGGGCTGCGCAGCCGAGGTGGTGGAGTTGCTTGAACGCTCGATCTAGAACGGTTTCGTCGAAATCGCTACTCGGTTGGGACGATGGACGATAGACGATGCCATTATCGTCCATCGTCCATCGTCAGCAGAGCCAGCAACGGCTTTAGATGTGGGGCTAGAATAGCACATTCGCCAGCCTGCGCCGCCCGCTCGCTACCAGCGGGTCGTCGCCGAGCGCCTCGAACAGCGCCAGCAGCGTCTTGCGCGCGGCGTCGTCGCGGAAGGCGCGGTCACGCTCGACGATTGCCAGCAGCTGGCCGATCGCGTCGGCATAGCGGCCCTCGCGGGCCATATTGGCGGCCAGGCGATAGCGCGACTCGCTGTCTTCTGGCTTGGCGGCGCCCAGCTGATCGAGCCAGCTGGGGTTCTTGTCGCCAGCCTGCTCGAAGAAGTCGGCCAGCGTCAGCCAGGATTGGGCGCGCGAATACTGTGGCGCGCCGGCAGGCACCTGGCGCAGCGCCGCGACGCCCTCGGGGTCGCCCTGAGCCACCAGCAGGCGCCCCAGGTTGAACAGCGCCGCCGTGTTGTTCGGATCCTTGCCAAGCGCCAGCCGGTAGCGCGCGGCGGCTTCGGCCGGGTTACTTTGCTCCAGCGCTGCCGCGGCAGCCACCAGCTCGTCCGATGGGGCTGGCACCACGCGCTTCAGCCATGTACGCACCTGCGACTCGGGCAGCGCGCCGGTGAACTCCTCGGCCACCTTACCGTCCCGAAAGGCTTTGACCGCCGGGATGCCCTGCACGCCGAACGCTTGCGCCAGGCGCGGGTTGTTGTCGACGTTGACCTTGGCCAGCACCCAGGCGCCCTTAGCCTCGCCGGCCAGACGCTCCAGCGTCGGCCCGAGCGTGCGGCAGGGACCGCACCACGGCGCCCAGAAATCCACCACCACCGGCGTCGTGCGCGAGCGCTCGACCACCTGCGCCTGGAAATCGCGCTCGTTGACCTCGACCACAGCCGGTGTGCTGTTTGAGCGCGTATGGGTTTGGGTTGTCATGACAAACACCTCAATTATGTATATCAAATTCCATCGAACGGCAGCATGGCCAGGATGCGCGGCTTCAGTGCATCCTCCAGCAGCGGCCACAGCTCCAGCAGCCCTGCGCCGGCCGGAAACGGCTGCGGTGGCAGCTCGCCGCGGCCGCGCGCCAGTAGGATCGGCGCGTCGCGGTCGCGCGGCAGCTCGGCCAACTCCTGCGCCTTGATCAGCGCCTCCGGCAGGCCGCCCAGCTGATCGACCAGGCCCAGATCGAGCGCCTCCTGGCCCAGCCACACCCGGCCACCCGCGATTGGCTCCAGTCGCTCCGCGCTTATCTCGCGGCCCTCGCACACGCGCTGCTTGAACTCAGCATAGCTGGTGAAAATCAGGTCGCGCAGCGCGTGGCGCTCGTCCTCGCTGGGTGGCTGGCTGATCGAGAACACTCCGCTGTGCGCGCCGCGACTCAGCACGACGGTGTTGACGCCAGCGCGTTCGAGCAGGCCGGCCGCGATCGGGCGCAGCGAAACGACGCCGATACTGCCGGTGAGCGTACCCGGCTGTGCCACGATCGCCGAGGCCGGTGCGGCGATGTAGTAGCCGCCCGACGCGGCGGCATCGCCCATCGCCACTACCAGCGGCTTGCTCTTGCGCACGCGCAGCACTTCGCGCCACATGAGATCCGAAGCGAAGGCATCGCCGCCGCGCGAGTTCACATACAGCACCACGGCGGCCACCCGGCGGTTGCGCTCGACCTGGCGCAGCGCCTGCGCCACACTGTCGGCCCCGGCCTGCTGCCCGCCGATCAGCGGAATCGGAATGGGCAAGCTGCGGCTGCTGCCAGTAGTGATCATGCCTTCCACCTGAACCACGGCCACCAGCTTGCGCTGCCAACGCGCCATCGGCAAACGAAGGGCGCGCTTCGCGGTATCCCAATTCTCGATCGTTGGCTCGCGCTCGCCAGTCTTGAAGCGCGGCGCCAGCTCGTCCTCGTAGCACAGCCCATCCACCAGGCCGCGCTCGCGCGCCGCCTGAGCGCTCAGCGGCGCGGCGTCGATCGCCGCGCGCGCCTCATCAGCGGTTACACCGCGCCCCGCGCCGATCGCCCCCACAATCTCGGCGAAGCGCAGATCGAGCAGCCGCTCCAGCTGCTCGCGGTTCTCGGGCGAGATATCCGAGCGCACAAACATCTCGCCGGCCGACTTATACGGCGAGACCGCCTCGACCTCGGCGGCCAGCCCGACTTTCGCCAGCGCGTCTTTCAGAAACTGCACCTCGGCGCGCAGGCCGGTGATCGTCAGAAACGCCGATGGTGGGATCAGTATCTCGTCGGCGGCGCAGGCGGCGTAGTAGCCGGCCATGTCCGGCGTCAGCAGGTAGGCGACCACGCGCTTGCCGCTGGCCCGGAAGTGCGCCAGCTCACTGCGCAGGCTCTGGAGCGTGGCCCAGCCGGCCGCCAGCCCATCGATCTTCAGCAGCACGCCGGATGCCTGCGGGTCGGCGGCGATCCGCTGGAGCATGCGGCGCAGCTTATGTAGGCTCGCCGGCTCCTGCGCGCCCAGGAAGCGCCGCTGCCACCAGCGCAGCCCAACGGCGAATTCCGGCAGCACCCCGCTTAGCTCGATCCGCACATAATCCACCCGCCGGCGCAGCAGCCGCCGCCAGCCGTTTTGGATCGCACAGGTCAGGTTGATCAGCCAGGTGATGATAATTCCAAGCATACGATCGGCAGTCGGCAGTCAGCAGTTGGCAGTCGGCAATCGATAGTGATACTGCCTACTGCTTACTGCCGCCTGCATACTGGCTACTGGCTATTCTTGTTGAAGTCCACAAACCGATACCCGATCCCACGCTCAGTCAGAATGTACTTGGGGTTGGCGGGATCCTCTTCGATCTTCTGGCGCAGGTAGGTGACATACAGGCGCAGGTAGTGCGTCTCGTCGCGGTACTCCGGCCCCCAAACCTTGGTGAGCAGCTGCTCGTGGGTCATGACATAGCCGGCATTCTGGACCAGGTGATACAGCAGGCGGTACTCGGTCGGGCGCAGATTGACCCGCTCGCCGTTCACCAGCACCTCGCGCCGCGCGAAGTCGATCGTCAGCCGGTCGTCGACGACGACGGTGGTCTGCGGCGCGGGCGGCGCGGCGTAGTGGCGGCGCAGCACCGCGCGAATGCGGCTGACCAGCTCGCGATGGCTGAACGGCTTCCCGATATAATCGTCGGCGCCCAGCTCCAACCCCTTGATTCGGTCCTCCTCGTCGTCCTTGGCCGTCAGTATCAGCACCGGCACCTGTGAGAAGGTCCTGAGCCGCCGCAAAGTCTCGAAGCCGTCCATGCCCGGCATCATGATGTCGAGCAGCACCACGTCGGGCATCTCCTCGCGAGCCTTGTCGAGCGCCTCGCGCCCATTCGGGGCGGTGATCACCCGGCAGCCCTCCAGCTCCAAATTCATGCGCATGAAGTTGACCATACGCGGCTCGTCGTCCACAACAAGGATGAGTTTATCTTTGAGCTCGGACATCGATCAGTCTCCAGTCGGCAGTACCCAGCACGCAGTCGGCGATCAGCGGTCGGCGGTGATCATATCACTGCCGACTGGCGACTGGCGACTGCTTTCTTGCCCAGCTGTACCTTGCCCCTCAAGATCCACCAGCTGCGGCGTGGCCAGCGGCAGGGTGAACGAGAAGCGCGCGCCGCGGCCCGGCGCGCTCTCGACCCAGATGCGCCCACCCTGCGCCTCGACGATCGCGCGCGAGAGGAACAGCCCCAGGCCGGCCCCTTGCGTCTCGCGCCGCAGCCGGTTGTCGACGCGGTAGAAGCGGCGAAACAGCTTGACCTGCTCCTCGGTCGCTATCCCGATCCCCTGGTCGCTGACCGACACAATCGCGTGGTCGCCGGCGGCCCTACCAATGACACGGATGACGCCGCCATCCGGGCTGTATTTCACCGCGTTCGAGATCAAATTCTCCAGTACCTCGCGGGTGCGCTCGTAGTCGGCATGGACGGGCGGAAAGTCCTCCGGGAAGCGCAGCTCGAACGAGAACTGCTCGCCGGCCTGGCCGGCGAAGCGCTCGACCACCTGCTCGACCAGCGGCGGCAGTGCCCAGTCGGCCAGTTCCAGCCGCATACCGCCGGCCTGCAAGCGCGAGACATCCAGCAGCCCATCGATCTGCTGCGCCAGCCGGTCGGCCTCCTCGGCGATCACCTGAAGGCCCTCGCGCAGCGTTTCTTCATCCCAGCTGGCATCCTCGCGCGCGAGCGTCTCGGCGTAGCCTTTGATGATGCTGACCGGCGTTTTCAGCTCATGCGAGATCACCGAGATGAACGTGCTCTGCAGCTCCTCCTCGATCTTCTGATCGGTCACATCGCGCACATTCGCGATCGCGCCCAGGAACTCGCCGCCCGGCCCGCGCTGTACGGCATAGTGGCTGCGGACATACAGCCGCTTGCCGTCGCGAGTGGTGATCCAGCCCTCAACAGTTGGGTTGGGATCGGGCGGGTGGCGCTGGAGCGGGCAATCCACCAGGCAGATATTGACGCCCTGGGCGCTGTGGATCGCCAGCACCTCGGCGCACGGGTGGCCAATCGCCTCCTCGCGCGGCCAGCCGGTCAGCCGCTCCATCGCCCGATTGAAGGTGGTGATCCGCCAGCGGCTGTCCAGGATCATCACGCCGTCGGCGCTCTGCTCGATGATCGCGTCGAGCTGCTGCTTCTCGTGCAATACGCTCTGATACAGCCGCGCGTTGCTGACGGCGATCGCGGCCTGGTCGGCAAAGGCTCTGAGCAGATCCTGCTCCTCCTGGGTGAAGGCGACATTCAGCGCGGCTCGAAAGACATAGATCACGCCGACGCGCGTCTGTCGGAAGACCAGCGGCAGCGCGATCACCTGGCGCAGCGGCAGGCGCGTGTCGAGAGCTACCTCTTGCAGCCGCTTGGCCAGCGCCTGGCGATCCTCGAGCGGCGTGGCGAGCAAGGCGCTGAAGGCCGGCCAGATCTCGCGCGGTAGCCCCGGCGCCGCCCCGACGCGCAGGCTGCCATCCTCGTCGCGTAGCGCGATCAACCCGGCCGTGCCCGCAAGCAGATCTACGGCGACGTCGATCACCAAGTCGAGCACGCTGGTCAGATCGAGCTGCGCAGTAATCGCGCGGCTGACTTGCAACAGCTGCTCGCGCTGGCGCAGGCGCTGGTCGGGCTTCTCTAACATCGTTCTAACGCACCTCCGATGTCATTCTAACATACGGGCGATATACTCTACAACCAATAAAGCTCATGCGTAGTGCGTATCGTATAGCATCTGCATCTACGCACTACGGAATACGGAATTAGAAGAGGATACGTGGAGGTATCATCATGGCGAACGTAACTCGTTGGGATCCGTTCCAGGACATGCTCTCGCTACGTGAGGCGATGAACCAGCTGATGGAGGAGAGCTTCGTACGGCCGTCAGCTGGACGTGGCGGCCAGGGGTTTGTCCCAGCGCTCGATCTGAGCGAGACGCCCGAGAGCTACCTGGTCGAGGCGGCGGTACCGGGCCTCAAGCCCGAGGATGTGGAGATCACGCTCGAGAACAATGTGCTGACGATCAAGGGCGAGACACGCCAGGAGGTTGACGACAAGAAGCGCAACTTCCACCGGATCGAGCGGCGCTTCGGCTCGTTCCAGCGCACGATCGGCCTGCCGAGCACTGTCAAGGCCGATGCGATCCAGGCGTCGCTGACCAACGGCGTGCTGCGGCTGGAGATCCCCAAGGCCGAGGAGGTCAAGCCGCGCAAGATCAGCGTCAACGTGGCCGAGAACAAGGCGATCGAGGCCGGCAAGAACAGCTAGATCCCTATCTCACTTCTAACCGCCAAGACGCCAAGTGCGCCAAGATTCAAAATCTTGGCGCACTTGGCGTCTTGGCTGTTTATTTCCGCGCAAGGTATTCGGGATCAGAGACTAGCGATTAGGAGATACAGGCGCCCAATTCCCAATCGCCAATCCCTAATCGCTGCGCGGAGGGGCGTACTATTTGCGGACCAGCGGCAGATAGATCGGCGGGATATCGAAGGCAATTCTGGCCACCTGCGGCTCGTGATCGCTGGCCTGGAGAGCGAATTCCGAGTTGACATGCACGACATCATACGCGAACGGCCGGCTACTGAACAGGTGATTGCTGAGCAGAATATGGTCGATCGCCTGCGAGTTGCCCTCGAAGACATACGTGTAGCGCTCGCTCGGCGGCAGCGTGTCGATCAGCGCGTGCAGCACCCCAGCCTTGAGCATTGTCACTGTGTCCGAGAACTCGAAGTCGTTCAGGTCGCCCAGGACCACCACATCGGCGTTTGGGTCAGCCGTGAGGATGGACTGGACAAAGTCATGGACGACCTGCGCCTGCTGGTGGCGCTGGGTTTCCGAGCTGCGCGTCGGCGGCTGGGAATGGCCGTAGAGCGGCTGATCGCCGCCTTTCGAGTTGAAGTGGTTAGCGATCACAAACAGCTTGTGGCCATTGAAGACGAACTGTCCGGCCAGCGGCTTACGGCTGGCGGCAAATGCGCCGTTGGTCGGGTCGATCCGGCCGGGGCTGAGCGACAGCTGCGTGTCGGCCCCGCTGCTGATCACGGTCGTCGCCGCGAGCGATGTGCCGCCCGGCCGATCCACAAAGCTCAGCCCGCGATCGGTGCGGAACAGGAAGCCCTGGCGGATATTGCCACCCGGCTCGCCACCATCCTGATCGTTGACCGGGTCGATCTGGCGGAACTGGTAGGCCGGGCCGCCGGCCGCCGAGATGGCGGCGGTCAGCGTGTTGTAGGTGGTGGTCGCATCCACGGTCCCGTCGTCGGTGGGGCCGTTGTTATCTTGTACCTCTTCAAGCGCCACGATATCCGGGGCCTTCAGGTTATTCACGATCAGGCTCGCCAACGCGTTGAACTTTGCTGGCCCATCGGCCGGATCGAGGTTCTCGACGTTGAAGGTCGCGATTGCGAGCTGCCCGGTGCGGGCAGGCCGGGTTGTCTCCTGGGACAGGCCGCCGGGCACAGCGCCGAGTGGCCCGGTCACCTGGAGCTTGTAGTTGCCGAAGCTGTAATCCAGCACGCCCACCACCGGCGCGTCGAAGTGATCGCCGACATTCACGCTGGGCAGCGCCGGACCTCCGGCGATCAAATCGTTGAGGATGATCCGTTCGGGGTTGAAATCGTCGGCTCGCACCACAATGCCGCCGCGCGCCGAGCGCACGCTTGCGTTCGCTCCATCGTCGCCTAGCACGGGGATCTCACGATTCTGGCTGCTTGTGCCGAACACCGCCGTCGGACCCACCGCGACCGCGTTGTTGATCTGGACGCGCATGCCCTCCAGGCTCTCGTAGAAATCGATACCGTCGCTGGCTGGGTCGAAGACGCCGCTGGTCTCGACATCGCCGGCGGCATCGTCCTCGATCACCTTGGTCGGCGGCACACGTCCGCCGCTGCCGATCACGACCGGTGGCGGCAGCGGGTTGCCGCTCGACAGAATCGCGATCGTCGGCGCGCTGATCTCGGTGGTGGTCAGCCCGGTGCTGCCGCTGCCGCCGGCGCGGAACTCAGTCACCGTGCCGCCCACGCTTACCGCGTCGCCCAC
>DATFXE010000810.1:0-3287 GCA_035258585.1 Roseiflexaceae bacterium
CGAAGCCGGCGGCACTGGTCTCGGGCTCTCGCTGGTGCGCCCGCTGATACAGCTCTTCGGTGGGCGGATCTGGGTCAACAGCACGCTCAACGAGGGCAGCACATTCAGCTTTGTGATCCCGGCCGCGTGACGAGTGACGAGGTACGCGCCACCCGTCACTCGTCACTTGTCACTGGATTGGGATGTGACCTGCTGATCGAATGTCGCGGCGTAGTCCTTGCCGGACACGCTGGCGTGAACTACCAGCTTCCACGCGCCATTCATCGTGAACACGCCTTTCAGGCGGTATTGCCCTTCCCCGATCGGCTCCCCAAGCGGCTGGTTCGATCCCATCGGCATAGCCGGCATATCCTGCTCCAGGTACAGCGTTGCCCCGTCGACGCGCTTGCCAGCCGCATCCGTCAATGTCACCACGAACTCATAATCTCGCAGCACCGCGACCTGCTGCGGGCGCTCCAGCGTGATCGTCAGGCCGTCGATCGTCTGCTGCTGCGAGGTGTAGCCGGCGCGCCCGCCGCCCCCAGCACAGCCCGCCAAGAGAAGCACAAGTGTATATAGACCTATGCCAGTGGCCAGATGAGTTCGACCTAAACCATCAAGACACCAAGACACCAAGATATCCAGTAGACATACCGGCTGTAAAGCACGAGCCCTCTTGCTGAAACGTTGTCTTAGAGACTGTTTGAAGAGCTCTTGAATGCGGGGGTATGGGGGCCTGCGACCCCCAGAAATCCTTTCTTCTCCTGGCCTACCCGCGGCGCAGCCGCGAGTAGGCCGGGAGAAGAAAATGCGAGGTGCTACGCCCCTCACGCTCCCTCTTTTCGAAGAGCCTCTTAAGGCTTTGTGCCTTGGCGCCTTGGTGGTTATTGCCCGATTCGTCACAGTGCCACCATTACTTGGCTGGCTTGGCTCCGCTCAGCGACTCGACAGGAGGAGGAGAGCCAAGCGGGTAGCGCAGCGACACCAGGAAGCCGACGACGATATGCTCGATATTGATTGTCAAATAGAGCGCTGAAAGCGTCAGCGCCTGCTCGGTGCTATAACCGTACCGCCCCAGCACCAGCACCAGAATCGCGTCGCGCACGCCGATGCCAGCGAAGCTGATCGGCAGTGCTTGGAGAATCGCGATCAGCGCAGTCGACGAGATGATCGCCAGCGCTGGGACGTTCGTCAGCGACATGGCCAGGAACAGCAGGTAGATTCGCAAGATCGTCGATGTCGCCGAGGCGACAGAGGCCAGCAGCAGCTTGCCAAGCAGCGCCGGGCGCAGGCTCAGCGCGCCGAGCTGGTCGCGCCAGCGGGCGATCGCATCGCGCACGCGTATGGGCAGCAGCGGCAGCGCGCGCGCTATTACCCACTCGCGCGGGCGGCGCGCCATCAGCAGCGGCGTGAGCGTGAACACGATCGCGGCAAACGCGATCGTGGCGATCTGGGCCGAGCGCGGCAGCAGATCGAGAAATTCGAGCAGCGCCAGCAGAGCAAGCAGCGCCATAATCAGGAAATCGAACAGGCGGTCGAGCACGATGCTGAACAGCGCCGGGGCCAGCGGCTGGCCGCGCTCCTTCAGGTACCAGGCCTTGATGAAATCGCCGGATTGGCCGGGCGTAATGCCGCCCAGGTACAGGCCGATGGTGTAGAGCGCCATCGAGTAGCCGAGCGGCGGCGACTGCATATCCAGCTCGTTCATCAGCAGATTCCAGCGCCAGGCCTTGATCGCGACAAACAGCGGCATCAGTGCCATCGACAGCAGCACCGGCCAGGGGTTGATGCTGCCGAAGCTCGCCATCAGTTTAGTGAAATCGCTCTTCCACAGAAAGATCAGCAGCAGCGCCGGGCCGATCAGGCGGATGCCCCAGCGCAGGTATTTGTTCATGTGTAATTGTTTCCTTAAGGCTGGCGATTGGGGATTAGGGATTGGGACTACTCCCAGTCCCCAATCCCTGATCGCCAATCACCGCTCGGGTCCCCTAAACCGCAGGCTGGCGATCTGCTCGGAGATCAGCCCGAACAGGAAGATGATCAGCCCGCCCAGGAAGAATATCCCGGTCGAGGGCGGAATATGCAGCCAGCGGTCGCCGTTGGCGATCGACCAGGCGTAGGCTGCCAGCGCCAGCGCCTCGAGCAGCAGAAAGATCGGGAAGAACACCCGCAGCGGGCTGAAGAGTGTGACCATCCGTAGGATGATCAGGCCTTTACTGACGCCATTGCGGAACAGCTTGTGCGTGCTGGCACCGGCCTCGCGCTTGCGCATGGCGATCGGCTCGAAGCGAATATGGTAGCCGGCGGTCGCGAAGGCCAGCGCCGTCGTCACCGGCCAGCCAAACTTGTTTGGCAGCAGGTGCAGCAGATCGAGCAACACGCTGCGGCGCATGGCTCGGAAGCCCGAAGTCAGGTCCTTCATCTCCATCTGTACTAGGTAGGTGCCGAAGGCGTTCAGCGCGCTGTTGCCCAGCCAGCGAATCGCGTTCTGCTGGCTATTGCGATCGGGGCGGGTCGCTATCACCATATCGTACCGATCCATGTGCTGGAGCAGCCGCGGGATGTCGGCCGGGTCGTGCTGGCCGTCGGCGTCGATCACCACGATCACATCGCCGCTGGCTGCGCGCACGCCGGTCTTGACACCGGCGCCATTGCCGATGTTGTACGGCCGCCGGATGACACGCGCGCCGGCCGCGGCGGCCTCGTCGGCGGTGTTGTCGCGCGAGGCATCGTCCACCACAATCACTTCGGCGTCGGGGCATTGTTCGCGCACTGCGCGAATGACGCGGCCGATCGTCTGGCCTTCGTTCATCGCCGGAATGACCACGCTGACGCTGAAAGGCCAGCGCGCCGCCGGGTGCGGACCAGCCGGTTCGGTGCGCGGAAAATCCGCCTCGATGATTGTCATACTATTCTACTCCATAAGCCGGCGTGGGCGTTACTGATCCCTACATAGACACTGAATATTCTTTCTGGGGAGGCCTGGAGGGGGCACCAGAGGGTACCCGAGCCCCTCCAGGCCTCCCCCAGAGGTGCTCACAAGGGTAAGTAAGGAAGGGCGCAGCCCTTCCTAATGCCTTTTCTGGTGGTCGTGCTGGCGGCAAAGCCGCCAGCACGACCACCAGAAAAATCTGCTCTGGGGGCGGGCTTTGCCCGCCCCCAGGCCCCCACCTCTAGGGTGATACCTACCCTTGTGAGCCCCAGAGGTGGGGGTGCGGGCGGCCGGGCGCCCACACCCAGAGGGTACCCAGCGTCGCCCCTGCACCCCCACCAAATATGCCAAATCATTGCACATATCAGTAGAGGCT
>DATFXE010000811.1:0-10916 GCA_035258585.1 Roseiflexaceae bacterium
CCGTTAGCGAGTGGTTGACCACTGGTTTCGAATTCGCAGCTTGTCTTGGCTTGGAGGCTGGCATCCGTCATGCATCGATGACGAGATGCCACTCTCCACGCCAAGGAGATAAGCTTGGGATGCCGCTGGAAACTACCCCCGCCCGACGATCGGCACAAACACCTGTGGCCGGATGCTGGTGGCCTGCTGGACCATCAGATTGAACGCGCCAAGCAGATCGAGCGAGCTGAATGCGCAGTGGCCATAGGCGGTGATAGGCAGCAGCGTGACGTTGGGCGCCGTCCCAACCTTGTTCAAATACAGCGTCGCCTGCCAGAACGGGACTACGTCGTCGCCGGTGGTGTGCAGCAGAATCAACGGGCTGATCACGTGCCCGGTCGTTTGATAGCGCGCCAGCGCCGCCAGCGCGGCCCCATCGGCGCCGAAGCGTTGGACGCCGGCGTTGAGCTTGATATCGTCGCCCGAGCCGGCGTAGACGCGGCTGGCATTGCCATAGGGGTTGCCGCCGAGCTGGGCGCGAGCGTCATTCGTCCCAAAGATGTTGTACCACAGCAGATTCTGTGTCGTCGAGATCGTCGCGCCCTGCCTGGATCGGACGATCTGGGCCAGCGAGGCGTCCAACGAGACGCTGATCAGTTTGGTGGCCGAGATCGGGTTGGTCGCCAGCGCGCTGCTGACCGCCGGGTTGGGGTTGGTCCAGGTGTCGATCACACCCTGTGGGATATCGATCGGGCTGGGCGGGATGCGGCCGGGGAAGAAGTAGTCGAACAGCACGCGAAAATCGCCAAAGTAGTCGATCTGCTTCTGGAAATCGCCCACCGGACCGCAGGCCGCAATGACGCCGCTGAACAGCGTGCGCGAGCGCTCGGCCAGCAGCGTGCTGATCAGGCCGCCTTCCGAGAAGCCGATCAGGTAGCTATGGCTGGGAGGATGGCCGGCCACGCCGGGGAACGCAGCCATCAGCTCGCGAATATCGTCCATGCCCTCGAGGATGGCCAGGCCATTGCGGCGGTAGCTGGTGGTGGCGAAGGCATAGCCAAACGATTGGATGGTGCTCGACAGCGGCGTGCCGCCGAACGCCGGGTCGTCGATCGCGATCGGCAGCCCAGGCGCGACATAGCCATGCGCATAGACCAGCAGCCCGCCATTCCAGCCGCTCGACGGCACGCAGATTCGCGACAGCGCCGCGCTGGGCAGCGTGCCGTCGACGCATGCGCCGGGTGTCGCCACCGGCCGCGGGCCAGACGGCCGCCCGCCAACATGATCGGCGGCCGCAGCAACGCCGCAGCTGCACAGCAGCGCCACAAGCAACAGAAGCCGGGTCATGGTGCGCATACATGGCTCCTCAATGTAAGCAGTAAGCAGGAGGCAGTAAGCAGTGCGCCTGCCGCCTGCCGCCTGCCTACTGTCGATCGAGTCTCGCCGCCAGCCACGCTGCCACGTCGGCCAGGCTTTGCGTGCTGACTTCGTGCGCCATCGGGTATTCCTGATACGTCAGCGCGACCGGCAGAGCCGAGAGGAGCGCCCGGCTGGCGCGACCATTGTGAATCGGCAGCACCGTATCGGCGACGCCATGGACGACCAGGAACGGCTTGCCGGCCAGCCGTTCGGGCGGCGCGATCAGTGGCCCGATCTCGTCGGAGACGCGCCCGCTCATCAGCACCGTGCCGGCTATGAGCTCCGGCTCGGTCAGCGCCACGCTCGCGCTCATAATCGCGCCCTGGCTGAAGCCCACAAGGTAGACATGCGCCGGGTCGCCGCCGTACGCCGCCAGCGCCTCGGCGATGAAGCGGATCAGCAGCGCGCGGCTCTGCTCGGCCTGCTCGACGTTAATGACGATATCAGTGGCGGTCCAGCCCAGCTCGAACCAGGCATAGCCGCCCGGCATCAGGATATGCGGGGCGCGAGCGCTCACAATCTGGAAGCGCCGATCGAGGTACGGCGCCAGGCCGAACAGGTCGTGCTCGTTGCTGCCGTAACCGTGCAGCAGGATCAGCAGCGGCGGCGGGCCATCCGACGGCCGAAGCGGCTGCTGGAGGAGGTGCGTGAGGGAGAGCGATGCTGTTTTTGCGGTCATTGAATCCCTGAGCTTAGGTTGCGGTCAGATATTACTGAGCGCTGCAAAAATAGCTAAACTTTGTGGTGGGGGTGTGGGGGCGACGCCCAGAGGGCACCCGGCCGCCCCCACACCCCCACCACTGGGGAGGTCTGGAGGGGCCCGGGTACCCTCTGGGTGCCCCCTCCAGTCCTCCCCAGCAGCTATCTTTAGCTGCTTATGCAGCGGTCAATAAGGCTCTGTCCTGCGGTCGAGTGAACATCTCATGAAAATTGACCCACATTGTATCATGAGCCAAGCGGATAGTGATACTGAACTGGTGCTCCAAACTGAGCGCGATGGGCCCGAAATCAATCTCTTGGTTGACTCTGCCGATCAGGCTGCGCAGCAGGTGATCCAAGCTGGTGGCGCAATTGTGGTCCCGCCATTTGACATTCAGATCGGGCGCTGCGTAGTGGTATGCGATCCTTGGGGAACATCGCTGGTGCTCTTGGATGCGAGTAAAGGTCTGCTGGTCACCGATGCCGATGGAAATGTCATCGGCAACCAGTCAGGATAGTCCGGTAGCAGCCGATCTCGCTCAATCGAACTCAGCTCCCGCGTGGCGCGAGGCCTACAAGCGCCAGGATTTTGCCAACCAAGGTTTGAGCGAACGGCCGGTAGCGTGTGTTTTGGAATGCAGCTAGACGCCATCCATCCGCTTGCTTGACGGCAACAACGGTTTGCACGGACATTCGCCTGGGCGATGGGCGCTGCTGGCCTGCACGCAGCACTGCGCCCTTACTATGGATGAGCGCCACATCGGGTGCTAGAAAGCGTATCGCCGGCGCCTCGCCAAACAGGCGGCTGCCCTTGAGGAACCGCTCAAAGAGCGGCCGGTGGCTCTCCGCAATCGCGTCGCGTCCCTTGGCGTGCGTGCCATCAAAGGCGATATAGTCGGCGTCTTCGGTGAAGACGCTGGCGTAGGCATCGGCATCACCCCAAGCGTCGTAGAACTGCTGGAGCAGGGTACGCACAGCCGCTACATCGGTAGGGTTATCCATCAAGGCCTCGCCGGCGAGGATATCATGCTGAATGATCATTGGTGCCAACTCCTTTGGTCAGGGGCTCATAGGCTGAGCCATATCGTCTATTTCGGCGTATCGATTATGGTGACGGCGGCATCTTCAGGATGCGTGGCGCAGTGATATGCTTCATCCAGCACAGTTCATGTGACCTGTACACTCCCTTTCGCATGCGGTTTCGTGCCACAAACCCCGAGGGAACGCCCGATCATCTGTGGGTTCTCGGCCACGTCCAGCAGGGTCATGGCGTAATCTGCGCGTGTCAATGTCCAGTCGCCGCCGGTCGCATTCGGCTCGAAGTCAGTATGGACCTGTCCAGTAAAGGGCTTGTCGGTGAGCATCGTGGCTCGCACGATGGTCCAGTCCAGTCCGCTCACTTCGATCATGCCCTCGGTCCTGGCAAGATCGGCGTAGGGCTCACGGAAAACCAACCAAGCCAGCGTGACCGCAAACCAGGGACGCGTTGCCACAATGGAACGACTGCTTGTTATGACCAGACGGCGCAGCCCAGCCTCGTGCATAGCGACAATCAAATTCCTGGTGATGCCGCTATTGCCGACGGCAGCAATCGCAGCATCCTGCCCCTGCACGGCCTTGCGCACGTCTTCCAGGTTCAACGCGTCGCCATGGAAGATTCCCTTGAGCCCCTGAAATCCGGCAAGCTCGTGCGGGCGACGAGTGAATGCAGTGATGGAGTGCCCACGCCGAAGGCCCTGCTCTAGCACATGCTTTCCCGTGCGCCCAGTGGAGCCGATAACGAGGAGATTCATAGCGATCCCAATATCCTTTCCTCTATACTCAATTTGTTACGGTGAATCAACTATCTTGATTTGTCTAGATATTAGATCGGCCTTATAATACATGAGCTAGTTGAGTTTGTCAAGAGGCAAAATATGCCGAAATCCCGTCGCGAGGAACTCATCGCCGCGGTCGTCGAGGCCAGCCAGGAGAGCAGCACCACCGCGGTCTTCTTCCACACCGCCATCGCGGAACGTGTGGGGCTCGGCGCCACCGACGAGAAGACCCTGTTCATCCTGAGTCGCGCGGGTCGACTCACGGCCGGGGAGATCGCCCAGCAAACCGGGCTCACCACCGCCTCGGTCACCAATTTGATCGATCGGCTTGAACGGAAGGGGTTTGTGCAACGGGTGCGCGATACTAAAGACCGCCGCCGGATCATTGTGGAACTGAACGAGGCAAAGCTCGCTGAGTTCACTAAATTGTTTGACTCTTTCCAGGGAACATTCGCCGATTTCCTCGACGCCTATAGCGATGAGCAACTGGCTGCGATCGCAGATTTCCTGACCCGCGCCGCGCAATTATCACGAACGGTGATCGCTCAATTGAATCAAGCAGATCGCTATGACGCAGAAGGGGTGAATGGGGATTAGCAAGCGACGCGTCGGCTTGCTGCGCGAGCGGGGCACTGGATGCCGACGAAGATCACCGCCTGCATCAGGCATCCTCGCCACCGCCAAACGTCGCGATGATCTCGATCGGCTCGACGGTGGCCGTGCTCAAGCGCGCCAGCTGGGCGTGTACATGTTCTGCTTCATCTTCACACGTTCCGCTACTCAGGAGCGTTTGCACGACCGCGTCGAGCGTGCCGGCCAGCGCCTGTCCCTGGATCGCTGCCAGCTGCTGTGGCGAAAGCCGCACCGCCAGATCGGCGCGGAGCCGCTCGGCTTTATCGAAGGTCTCCCGCTCACTCGTCGCAGCGAGATGCCCCATCGCGGCGGCCAGCAGCTCCATCGCGCGCTCCGGCTCGTCAGCGTCCCGCGCGATCGCGGCCATACCAATCACTGCATCCACGGCCAGTGGTGTGGCTGCGATCGCACGCGCGGTCTGAAGGGCGGCACGGTAATAGGTCGCCGCTTCCTGATCGCCCCTCAGGACCCGTGCAACATCGCCCAGCTTGTAGAGCGAACGGATGATCCCGTGCTGATAGCCGATCTCTCGCTCACGTTCGAGTGCGATCTGGAATAGTTCCTGTGCTTGCGTATATGCGCCCTGCTGATGGGCGATGCAGCCGAGATAGTGTACCGCGGCCGCTGTTGCCACCGCAAACCCGCTGACGTGGCACGCCGCCAGGCATTGTTGGAGCAGGCGCTGCGCCTCCGTATACTCACCCAGATCGAGTGTGACGAGTCCAAGCACAACCAGGGCAAAGGCGATTCCGCGTTGGTATCCAGACGCGGTATGTAATGTGAGGCATTCCTGCCCGTACTGCCGGCCCTTGGCATACTGCTGGAGGCTCCGCGCGATCAGGCCAAGGTACTGCAGCGCGATCGCCACCCCCCAGCGATCCTCGGCCGCGCGCGCGATCGCCAGGCCTTCCTGGGCCAACTGCTCCGCCTGGTGAAAGTGCCCCTGTTCGCGCACCGCAAAGCCGAGGTGGCTGAGGCAGAAGGCCATCTCGCGCCGCGCGTTGTGCTGCCGCGCGATCGCCAGGCCGCGCTCGAGCAAGGCGACCGCTTTATCATATTGGCCCAGCCAGAGCGCGCACATCCCCTGCCGCGCCAGCACCTTTCCCAGCAACGCGGCGCGGCTGCCATTCGGCTCGGCGCTGGGTTCCGGCTGATCCAACGCCGCGGCGGCCAGCCCGAACGCCTCGTCGCCCTCCTGATACCAGCCACGGGTCTCGTAGAACAGGAACAGGCTGTCTACGCCCTGCTCGATGGTGGCATGCTGCTGGTGCGCAACCGCCCAGCGCCAGGCGGCGCGGACGTTGTCGATCTCTTCGCCGATCGCCTCGGTCGCCACATTCTGCGCTTCGCCGTGCAAGTCGGCCTCACGGGCGTGCAGAAACGCCGCAAAGTAGCGCGCGTGCTGGTCCTGGGTCCACATATGCGCCTCGGCGGTCTGCGCGAGCTTATCGGACGCGTATCGCCGCAGCATCTCGTGGATCTCGTAGCGCCCGGCGGCGGTGCGCCGCAGCAGCGCTTTGTCCACCAGCGACGCCAGCACCGCCGTCGAGGCGCCGGCGACCACCTCGGCCGCCGGGCGCCGGACGCCGCCGTGAAAGACGGTAAGCTTCGCGAACACGTCGCGCTCCTGGCCGGACAGCCGGCCCCAGGTTGAATCAAACACTGCCTGCAAGCTGCGGTGCCGCTCCGGCAGGTCGCGCTGTGTACTGGTCAGAAAGCCGAAGTTGGCCGCAATCTCCGCCGCGATCTCCTGGCAGGAGAGCGAGCGCGCCCAGGCGGCGGCCAGCACGATTCCCAGCGGGAGCCCCGCGGTCAGGCGGCAGATTCGTGCGACGAACGGCGTGTTCGCAGCGGTGAGGGTGAAGCCGGCGCGCACCCGGCGGGCGTGCTGCACGAACAGCTGAACTGCGCTGGATTGCTCGATCGTAGGGTCGTGCTCGCTCGCGGGCACCGGCAGCCCGTGCAGGTCGAAGACCCACTCCCCATGCAGGTTCAGGCGCTCCTGCGAGGTGACAAGCAGCTTGACGCCCGGTGCGCGCTGGATTATCAGTGCCAACACATCCCCGCCTTCCAGCAGGTGTTCAAAATTATCCAGGACCAGCAGCGTCTGCTTGTCATGCAAACAGCTCATCAGCTGCGCCTGGGGGTCGGCCTGGCCCTGGGTTGCGCAGCCGATCGTCTCCGCGATGGCCGAAACCAGGAAGTCGGTGGACATGACCGGGGCCAGCGGCACGAAGTAGACGCCATCGCGAAACCGCTCGGCGATCGCCGTCGCACACTGGAGCGCCAGGGACGATTTCCCGATCCCGCCAAGACCGACGATCGTCAGGAGCCGGACATCGGGCTGAGCAAGCTGGCTGGCGATCGCCTCCTGCTCGGCTGTGCGACCGATGAAGGCGGTGAGTTGGAACGGGAGATCGAGGTGGCGCCTTGGTGCGAGGGCAGGCGCGGGCATGGCCACGGGCGTGGGTGCGTTTCGCTGCGCTGCGCCGGCAGGCGCCAGCCCACCCGTCTTGATCCGTTCGTACAGCGCCGTGGTCTCCTCGGCCGGCTCGACACCGAACTCGTCCGCCAGGATGCGGCGGCAGGTATCGTACTGCGCGAGAGCCGCGCTGCGCTGCCCGCCCAGAGCCAGCAGGCGCATCCGCTGCCGGTGCGTCTCCTCCTGCCACGGCTCCAGTGCCAGCAGGCGTGAGACGAACCGCAAGCCATCCTGATAGGCGCCCTGACGTTCGTAGCGGTTGGTGAGTTCCTGGAGGACATGGGTGGCGCGCTGGTGCCAGTGCTCCCGCTCGATGGTCAGCCACTGCTCAAAGTCCGGGGCGCCATCCACCTGCATGCCGGCCATCAGCTCGCCGCGGTAGAGGTCTGCCGCGGCGGCGAGCGCGGCGAGGTCGTCCTGGGCGACGAACTGCTCGAATGCGGCCACATCGAGCCAGCAAGTGTCGCGGCGAAACTGGACAGCATGGTGATCGGCCTGCAGCGCGCCCGGCAGTGTCGCCGAGATCTTATTCAGCACCCAGCTCAGGTTCGCCCGCCCGCGCGCCTCGGGCATATCGCTCCAGAATAGATCCGCTAGGAAGGCGCGGGCGCACGGCTGGCCAAGGACAGCCAGGTAGCCCAGCAGCGCCAGCGCCTTGCGCGAGCCGAGATTCGGCGCCGGCTCGCCATCCAGCTCCGGCTGGATCGGCCCGAACACGCGTAGGCGTATGGCGCGTTCCACGACGCCTCCTCTCGATCTTCGACCAACAACGACTGATTCCAAGCGTTTTTCAAAGAGTTTTCAAAGGGTCGCTCATTATAACATGGGCCATCACCGCAACGACACGACCAAAACGCTGCATTGCCAAACCTGATACTGCTGGCTTACTCAGATGGGAGGTTTGGAGGGCAAAGCCCTCCAAGAAGCATTTGGTTTTGGGGGTGGTTCGGGCGGCAAAGCCGCCCGAACCAGGCGCAAAACACAAACGTCTCGGGGCCAGTGGCCCCCGCGCCCCCGCTAAAACGCTAACTGTATAAGTCCTAAGATTATCGCCTGCACCAAGAGGAGTGGCAATGCCATCGTCGTCTAGCCCGCCACCAGCCCGCGCGCGCACGATCACCGTCAAGGGCCAGCGCCTGCGGGTCGCCATCCGCCCCGGCGCCGGCACGCGCTCGCCGCTGCTGCTGATGAACGGGATCGGCGCCAACCTCGAGCTGCTGCAGCCGTTTGTCGACGCGCTCGATGGGGCGATCGAGGTCATCCGTTTCGACGTGCCGGGCGTTGGTGGCTCGCCAGCACCGGCGATCCCGTACCGGTTCATGACCCTGGCCTGGCTCATCGCGCGGATGCTCGATCAGCTCGGCTACAACCAGGTGGATGTGCTCGGTATCTCGTGGGGCGGCGCCCTGGCCCAGCAGTTCGCCGTGCAGCACCGCACGCGCTGCCGTCGGCTCATTCTGGTCAGCACCGCGCCTGGCGCGCTGATGGTGCCCGGCCGCCCCGCGGTCCTGGCGAAGCTGGCGACGCCGCGGCGCTATCTGGACCCGGCCTACCTGGCCCGGATTGCCCCGGAGCTGTATGGCGGCGATCTGCGGGCGCATTCCGAAGAGGTGCGCGCGTATGCACGGGCGGTGCAGGCGGGCAGTGCGTGGGGCTATCTGTATCAGATGCTGGCGACCGTCTGCTGGACCAGCCTGCCGTGGCTCCCGCTCATTCGGCAGCCGACGCTGATCCTGTCCGGCGACGACGACCCGATCGTTCCGCCCGTCAACGCGCAGATCATGCGGCGCCTGATCCCGGACGCGCGGCTGCGTGTCTTCAACGGCGGGCACCTGGGGCTGCTGACGCAGGCGCGTGAGCTTGCGCCGATTGTGACACAGTTTCTGGCCGAGAAGCCGCCACCAGACCGGAAGGCGCGCCGATCGCGCTCCAGTAGCGTGCCAGACCGGCTGTGGCAGATCGTCCGGCTCATGCAGCGGAACCTGGAGCAGCTGTTGATACGATTACAGCAAAGGAGAACACGATGAACAACGGACGTGAGCGCAGCGCGGCCACGACCACGCTGCCGGCCATCGACGGCGACTTTTACCAGATCGCTGGCCTGCTGAGCGACGCCGATCGCCGGCTCCTTGGCCGGGTGCGAACATTCATGGAGCAGCAGGTCGCGCCGATCATCAACCGCTACTGGACGCGCGCGGCGTTCCCGTTCGACATCCTGCCCGGATTCCGCGAGCTTGGCATCGCCGGCACACCCTATCAGGGCTATGGCTGCCCCGGCAGGAGCACGCTGCTCGATGGCTTCGTGGCGATGGAGATCTCGCGCGTGGACCCATCGATCGGGACGTTCTATGGCGTCCACAGCGGGCTGGCGATGGGGGCGATCTACCTGTGCGGCTCGGAGGAGCAGAAGCAGCGCTGGTTGCCGCCGATGGCGCGCATGGAGGCGATCGGCGCCTTCGGCCTGACCGAGCCGGAGGTCGGCTCGGGCGGGTCCGGCGGCCTGACCACTACCGCGCGGCGCGAGGGCGAGAGCTGGGTGCTGAGTGGTCAGAAGAAGTGGATCGGCAACGCCACCTTCGCCGACCTGACGGTGATCTGGGCGCGCGATGTGGCCGACAACCAGGTCAAGGGCTTTGTGGTCGAGAAAGGCACGCCCGGCTTCAGTAGCGAGAAGCTGGAGGACAAGATCGCGCTGCGGGTGGTACAGAACGCGCTGATCACGTTGGAAGAGTGCCGCGTGCCTGAAGCGAATCGCCTGCAGCAGGCCAACTCGTTCCGCGACACCGCCAGGGTGCTAAAGATGACGCGCGCCAACGTCGCCTGGCAGGCAGTCGGCTGCGCACGGGGCGCGTACGAGCACGCGCTGAGCTACGCGCAGCGGCGCGAGCAGTTCGGCCGCCCGATCGGCCGCTTCCAGCTGGTGCAGGATCTGCTGGTGCGGATGCTGGGCAACATCACCGCGTCGCAATGCATGGTGGTGCGCCTCTCGCAGCTACAGGACGCTGGAGTGATGAAGGACGAGCACGCCTCGCTGGCCAAAGCCTTCTGCACCGTCAAAATGCGCGAGACGGTCGGCTACGCGCGCGAGCTGCTGGGCGGCAATGGCATCCTGCTGGAAGAAAATGTCGGGCGGTTCGTGGCCGACGCCGAGGCTATCTACTCCTACGAGGGCACCCGCGAGATGAATACGCTGATCGTCGGCCGCGCCATCACTGGCTTCAGCGCGTTCGTCTGAGCCGGTTGTCCGTTGTCGGTTGTCTGTTGCTTTCCTCAACAGACTCTGGTTCTCGGTTCTCAAACTATTTAAGGAGGCCCCACCATGCTGAACTTGGCAATGTTGCTCGAAGACAGCGCACGCGAGGAGCCGCAGCGCGAGGCGGTTGTCTTCAATGACACCCGGCTCTCCTACGCCGCTCTCAACGCGGGAGCCAACCAAGTCGCGAATCTGTTGGCGCAGCGCGGCATCCAGAAAGGCGACAAGGTGGTTCTCAGCTGTCTCAACCTGCCGTACTTCCCGATCGTCTACTACGGCATTCTCAAGGCCGGCGCGGTGGTGGTGCCGATCAATGTGCTGCTCAAGCCGCGCGAGATCGCCTACCACTTGCAGGACTCGGAGGCCAAAGCCTACTTCTGTTTCGAGGGCACGCCGCAGCTGCCGCTGGGCGAGACGGGCTACGCCGGCTTCCAGGCCGCGGAGCGCTGCGAGCACTTCTTCCTGATGACCGCCGATCCCGCTGCTCCATCGCCGATCGCCGGCGCCACGACGCTGGGCGCGGCGCTGCGCGGTCAGCCGGCGGAGTTCGAGACGGCGCTGACCGACCCGGACGACACGGCGGTGATCCTCTACACCAGCGGCACCACTGGTCAGCCCAAGGGCGCAGAGCTGA
>DATFXE010000812.1:0-35844 GCA_035258585.1 Roseiflexaceae bacterium
GACTCGGCGGCGGCCTTGAGGTCGGCCAGGCTGGCGATGCCAAGCTCAGTGTACAGCCGCCCAGCCGTGCGCGGCCCAACGTTCGGGACGCGCAGCATTTCTAGCACGCCGGCGGGCACCTTGGCGCGCAGCTTCTCGTAGAACTTTAGCTGCCCGGTATCGAGCAACTCGCCGATCTTGTCGGCGATCGCCTTGCCGACGCCGGGAATAGCGGCGAGCTCGCCGCGCTCGCGCAGCGTGGCCAATGGCACCGAGAGATCGACGATAGCATCGCCGGCGCGTTTGTAGGCGCGGGTGCGAAAGACATCCTCGCCCAGCACCTCCATCGTGTCGGCGATGGCATAGAAGACATCCGCGATCTGGCGATTGGTCAGTGTAGCGGCCATATTCGTAGGAAGACATATAGGCGACTGTAATCGTATACATTATAGCATGAGGAGCAAGTGGCGTACCACCGCAAAAATATGGCTAGTACACCGTCCGAGCAATCCTGATGGGACCAAAGACCAAAGACGAAAGACGAAGGTCTACAATTGCGCCGTTCGTCCTTCGTCCTTGGTCCTTGGTCTATCTGGCACAATAGCTCGGACGCAGTATTAGGGAGACGGCGAGGATGATGACTACGCCAAAAATCGCCGCTTTTTGGCCGGTCTCGGCCACATTCGTGGCCGAGACCGGCCAAAAAAGGGAGATCTCGGGGGCGGTGCAACCGCCCCCGAACCCCCACCGCCTAAGTCCTGTGATTGAAACTTATCTTACCCTGAGATCTCGGCTTCGACCTTGGGCGCGCCACTATCGGGTGTGGCTGGCGCGGGCGCTTCCGGTTGCTCGCCAACGACGGCCGGCAGGCGCACGGTGAAAGTCGAGCCCTGGCCGGGCTGGCTGGCCACGGCGATGTCGCCGCCCATCATCTGGCAGAAGCGCCGGCTGAGCGCCAGACCCAGGCCGGTGCCGCCGTACTTGCGCGTGGTCGAAGCGTCGGCCTGCATGAACTCCTTGAACAGGCCGTCGAGCTGCTCCTGGGTCATACCGATGCCGGTGTCGGTCACGCGGAAGACAATCCAGTCGGCAGTTGGCAGGGAGCGGGAGGCGGCAGAATCGCTGATCGACTGCCCACTGCTCACTGCCGACTGCCGATTGACTCTTAGCGTGATCGCCCCGCCGTTGGTAAACTTGGCCGCGTTGCTCAGCAGGTTGAACAGGATCTGCCGGACCCTGGTCAGGTCGGCGTACATCGACCCGATTTCTTCGGGGCAATCGACCGTCAGCGTGTTGTCGTTCTGCTCGACCAGCGGGCGCACAGTCGTGGCGACATATGCCACCAGCGCCGGCAAATTGAACTTCTCCAGGAACAGTTCGAGCTTGCCCGCCTCGATTTTGGAGAGATCGAGGATGTCGCTGATCAGCGCCAGCAGGTGGCCGCCGGCCGCGCCGATCCGCTCGAGATCGGGGATGAGCTCGACATAACCGCGCGCCTCGGCCATGACCTTGAGCAAATCGCTATAACCGATGATCGAGGTCAGCGGTGTGCGCAGCTCGTGGCTCATGTTGGCTAGAAAGGTGCTCTTGGACTTGCTGGCGATCTCGGCCTGCTCCTTGGCCTGGAGCAGTGCGGCTTCGATCTGCTTGCGATCGCTGATATCGCGCAGCACAATCAAACGGCCGGTCAGCCGCTTATGTCGATCGTAGAGCGGCGAGATTCGCAAGTCGAAGAAGCGCTGCGGATCGTAGATGCTGGTGATCTCGGTTTGCGCCTCGGTGGTGGCGCGGTAGCGCTCGATCAGGTCGCTCCGGGCAGCCAGGATGGTGGCCGCTGGCTGTCCAATGATCTCCGAGGCCGGACGGCGCAAGATCGCGGCGGCCGCCGGATTGAGATCGACGATCCGGTTGTGACTGTCCAGCACCAGCACGGCATCGGTCATGCTCTCGATCACGGCGTCGCGCGCGACTGGAACGATATCGAGTAGCTGGAAGTGAAACAGGCCCCAGGCCCATAGCACACCTGCCAGCGTAAACGCGAACGGCGTTAGGTCGAGGTTCGGGAACGGGCTGAGCTTCAGCACATAGATCGCATTGCCGGCCAGCGGAACCACGCCGCTTAGCGCCAGGATGGCGGCCTGCCCGCGGTATGGCCGGGGCGAGCGAATAAGCGCCAGGATCACCAGCAGGATGCCAAAGATCATTACCAGGTATGAATAGGCCGCGTGGATGATGAACCACAGGCCGTAGTCCACGTCGAGCAGGGCGAATGACCCAGTTCTATTCAGCTTCACCGAGTGCCAGATCAACCCGTGCAGCTCATTGGTCCAGACCAGCACGATGGTTGTGATCGGCACGACCAGCAGCAGCGCTAGGCCGCGTCGGGTCAGCCAGCTCTCGTGGCCGGTGTATTCGAGCGCCAGCACCAGCGCGGCCACCGGCCCGATCGTGATACCCAGATACTCAGTTTTAGCCCACCAGAGGATCGTCTGAAGGTCGTCGCTGCTTAGCTCAAACGCATATCCAAGCGTCCACTCGGCGACGGCCAGCATCATGACGAAGAATGGTGTGGCGCCGGGCGCCGGGCGCCTGCGCCAGGCATAGATCGCCAGCGCGGCCGCCAGTACTGCGGTTGCGAGCAGTGGTGTCACGTAGGATGGAGTTTGCCAGCGCATCGACAGCTCCCTCCTTTACAGCCGCTTTGAAGGGGTGGGACTTGGGGCCGAAGCACAGCCCTATCCCCAAACCCCACTCCTCAAACTGTAAAGTTGCCACGAACCTTTTTGACAGGACTTACGCGATGGTGGGGTTTGGGGAGGCTGGGTGCCCTCTGGGCGCCTCCCCAAGATCTTCTTTTCTGGCTCACTGCCGCGGCTCAGCCGCGGCAGTGAGCCAGAAAACTGTTGGAGGGCTGCAAGCCCTCCAAACCTCCCTGCTCTACGCGACTGCGTGAGTCCTGTTTTTGAAAGGTATTGCTTTATCTAGGATAAAGCACGGCTTCTGTATTACTCTAATCGAGGGTTGTGGTGGAAAGATACGTTCGCCTGATAGAATCACCAGAGCCGGGTCTGCTCCGGCCCGTTCTCGCCGTTCGGCTTGTCGACGAAGGAGATGCCCAGGTGATCGTAGGCGCGGCGGGTGGCGATGCGGCCGCGCGGCGTGCGCTGGAGGAAGCCCAGCTGAAGCAGGAAGGGCTCGTAGACATCCTCGATCGCGTCGACCTCCTCGGCCAATGCGGCGGCCAGCGTCGAGAGGCCGACCGGGCCGCCGTTGAACAGCTCGATGATCGCCCGCAGCAGCCGGCGGTCGTTCTCGTCCAGCCCTAGCTCGTCCACTTCCAGCTGGGCCAGCGCCTCGCGCGCGACCTCCAGGGTGATCACGCCGCCGCCGACCACCTGCGCGTAGTCGCGCACGCGCCGCAGCAAGCGGTTGACGATTCGCGGCGTGCCGCGCGCCCTCCGGGCGATCTCGCGCGCGCCCTCCGGCAGCGCCTCGACGTTCAGGATGCGCGAGGAGCGGATGACGATATCGTACAGCGCGTCGGCGGAGTAGAACTCCATGCGATGGGTCGAGCCAAAGCGATCGCGCAGCGGCGATGTCAGCAGCGCCACGCGCGTGGTCGCGCCGATCACCGTAAATTTGGCCAGGTTCAGGCGCAAATTGCGCGCGCTCGGCCCCTTGCCGACCATGATATCGAGCGCGAAGTCCTCCATGGCCGGGTAGAGCACCTCCTCGACCGCGCGGTTGAGGCGGTGAATCTCGTCGATGAACAGGACATCGTCCTTCTGCACGTTGGTCAGGATGGCGGCCAGGTCGCCGGCGCGCTCGATCGCCGGGCCGGAGGTCAGCTTGATGTTGACGCCCATCTCGTTGGCCAGCACTCCCGCCAGGCTGGTCTTGCCCAGGCCAGGCGGGCCGTACAGTAGCGTATGGTCGAGCGGCTCCTTGCGGCCCTTGGCGGCAGCGATCGCGATCTTGAGCTGATCCACGATCTTTTCCTGGCCTATAAACTCGGCTAGCCGCTTGGGGCGCAGGCTCTTCTCGACCTGCTGGTCGTCCTCGCCGGGTTGGGGGTTGACGATGCGCTCGCCGCCGTTGGTCATGTGGGGTTGTCCTCAGCACTTGTGTGCGATCCGTTGAGGCATTATAGCACATCAGCACCCGTACAGCGGGTTATGTTGCGTACGACCTAGTCGCCTGCCATCGCGCTGGATTAGACACGATGTACTCGCGAATGCGCTCGAGCGCGCGCTTGTTTCGGATAATACGATCGTAATAGCGCCTGTGCCAGATTGTGTCCGGCGCTGCGCTCTGCTGCCTGCGAGCCTCGCGAGTGACGGCAGCCTTATAGGCGCCGATGATCGTGCCCAGCGCCGCGCCGCCGCCAGGCAGCACTATGATGCCATGGATGTGATTGGGCATCACAACCGCTGCGTCAAGCTCCACGGCGGCGAAATGATCGGGTATTGCATTCCAGCAATCCACTGCGATCTGCCCTAATGGATACAATACCATAGCGCCGCCCGTAACACGACCAAACCAGTGCGCCCGTTTGTGTGTGCAGATCGTGATGAAGTACGCGCCGCTCTGCGTATAATCGTAGCCCTGCAATCGCGGGGATTTGCGCTGTGGGTAGCGGTTGTCGCTCATATGCTTGCGCCTGGCGAATGTTGACAAAGGTCTGCCGGGAGTGATGCGCTCCGGTCAGATCAATGCCTTTCGTGGAAATCAATGCGCTCCGCCGCACGGACGCGATATATCGCGTCCGTACGATGAAATCAAGGAAATACCTTGCTTCGCGCTGCGCTTCGGCGCTGGCCCTCAGCGGCCGAGCCTGGAATCAATGCGCTCCGTGGTACGGACGCGATATATCGCGTCCGTACGATGAAAATCAAGGAGAGGCCTTGCTCGCGCCGGTCTCAATGCTTGCCGCTGTACGGAGGCGATCCAAGATCTCCTTGATGGTACGCAGGAAATCATCGAAATCATATCATTGGTGCGCTACCAGATCCACCGCCGCGGCCCGTAGCCGAACACCAGCACCGCGCAGGCGGCCGCGCTGCTGACCACCGCGATGCCCAGCAGATCCTCGATCGGCATGACGTCGAACAGCCAGAGGCCGAGGATCTTGTTCGGGTCGAAGAACCACGCGCCCCACAAGCCGCCGATCGGGTCGGTGATCAGCATCCACAGCTCGGCCACGCCGACCACCTGCAGTATCACGCGCCGGCGCAACCACAGGAACGCCGCGTTACGCGCCCACAGCAGGCCGTGAAACAGCACGCCCGCGACCACCAGCATTGTCAGATGTGAGAGGTGGCCCATTGGCGCTCGTTGAAACGTTCGAACGTTCAAACGTTCCAACGTTCGACGACCACAACAGTGACGAAGCCGAACAGCAGCGCCACGCCTGCTATCCACATCCACTCCTCGAGCGGCAGCCCGCCGATCCAGATGTTCAAGATGTTATCCAGATCGTAGTACCAGGCGCCAAGCCGTACCGCCAGCGCATCCCAGGCCCAGCCGCCCGCCAGCGCGCCACCTAGCGTCCAGAATAGCGCGCGGCGCCGCTGCCGCAGCGCTTGCCGGCCGACAACGGCAAGCCCCAGGAGCGGCAGGCCGATGAACAGCGCGAGCCAGATCATGTAAGTGGGATGGCCGAACATCGTAAATTCCATTCACAAAGGCAGTTGTTTATTGAATAGGTGCTGGGTGTTGGGTGTTGGACTTGCTAAATTGATCGGCGATAGCGCCATCGTCCATCGTCTATCGTCTATCGTCACTAGTGGCTTGCCACAGTGTTTCTGCTGGGTGGGGGTGCAGGGGGCGGCCGGGCGCCCACACCCAGAGGGTACCCGGCGTCGCCCCCTGCACCCCCACCTGGGGAGGATCGGAGGGGCCTTCGGCCCCTCCGATCCTCCCCAGCAAAATCAGTGTGGTTGACCACTAGAACCAGCAACGGATTTGCGTCATACTGTACTCGTTGCTACACATCGCCCTCTTGCTCCTCGCCAGCGCGGCCCGGCCGTGCGATCGGCAGCGTAAAGCTGAATGTGCTGCCCTTGCCCCACGTGCTGTGCACCCAGATCGCGCCGCCATACAGCTCGACCAGCGCCTTGGCGATCGCCAGGCCTAGCCCGGCGCCGCCGACCCTGTCGCGCAGGGGATTATCGGCCCGGTAGAAGCGCCGGAACAGCAATTGCTGCTGCTCTGGCGCGATGCCGACGCCGCCATCCACCACGTCGACCTGGACCGCGCTCTCGCCGTCACGGGCGGCGCGGATGCTGACCCAGCCGCCTGGGTAGCTGAATTTGATCGCATTGGACAGCAAAGCCTGGACAATCTGGCTGACGTGCCCCTGGTCGGCGGCGACCTGCGGCAAGTCGGGCGCCAGCTCGGTGCGTAACGTCAACGATCGCTGCTCGATCTCGGCGCGCATACTCTGGCATACCTGCGCGATCGCTCCCGCCAGATCGATCGACTCGATGCTGCTGCCGTCGCGAATCTTGCCCGAGTCGATCGCGCCGATCATCGCGATCGCGTTGTTCAGCTCGGTCAGCCGGTTGGCGTTGTTCTTGATGATTCGCACGAACGCCAGCTGTTCGTTGCTCAGACGGCCGGCTGTGCCGAGCAGGAACAGGTCCGCGTAGCCCTTGATCGAGGTAAGTGGGTCGCGCAGCTCGCGCACGATGCTTGACACGAACTCGCTCTTGGCGCGATCCGATTCGACTTCCCTGGTGATGTCGCTCAGTACAATCACGCAGCCGTACGGGCTTCCGAACGGCTGCAGCACGTCGGCGAAGTTCATCACGATGAATTGCGATGGGCCGGACAGCTGCATTATCTGGGTGTAGCTGCTGATCTCGCCTTCGGTCAGCGTCCGCAGCCCCGCCTGCAGGCTGGCGTAGATCAGCTCGGCGCGCGCGGATGCTTCCGGCGACTCAGCGTACTCGCGCAGGCGTGTGAGCGACTGTTGGAGCATGAACGCCGTCGGAATACGCAGCAGTTGTTCGGCGGCCGGGTTGAACAGCACCACCTGCTGCTGCTCGTCGACCATGATCACGCCTTCGGTGACGCTTTGTAGGATGGCCTGGCTCTTGCCGGTCTCGCGGCGCTGCTGTTCCAGCAGCTCCGAGACGCGCAGGCTCTGGTCGGTGATGAACGAGTAGAGCTCGGCGTTGTGGATCGCGATCGCGATCTCGTTGGCGATCGTGCTGATCAGCTGGAGCTGCGACGCGCTGAAGAAGTTGATCTGCGGGCTTGAGAGCAGCAGTACGCCCAGCGTCTCATCCTTGGTCATCAGCGGCACGGCCGCCACCGAGCGCACATCTTCGGCCCGGCCTTGCTCGTTCAGCCAGCGCGCATCTTTGCGCACGTCACTCAGGCAGACGGCCTGGCGGTTGCGCATCACCCAGCCGGCCAGCCCCGGCCCGCCCGCGAAGGTGATCGGCTCGCTGGTCGCCTGCACGGTGTTGTCGCCGGTCTTGAGCGCGCGGCAGATCAATTGCTCGGTCGCCAGGTCGCGCAGCAGGATCGAGCCGTGGCGCGTGCCGACCGCATCCGAGACCAGCTCGAGCGCTTTGGTCAGCGTCGCCTCCATGTCAAGGCTCTGGGCCAGCTCCAGAGTGATCGCGTGCACCGCCTGGAGTCGCTCTTTCTCGGTCGACAGCTGCGCGTTGGTATCGGCCAGCTCGGCGGTGCGCTCGACCACGCGCTGCTCCAACTGCACGGCGAAGCGATTGACTTCGTCGAACAGGCGGCTGTTGCGGATGGCCTGCGCCGCCAGGCTGGCCAGCGCGAACGCCAGCTGGGCGTCTTCCTGTGTGTAGGCGCCCACCAAGCTGCTGTCCACCGTCAGCAGGCCGATCACCTCGTCGTCCAGCAGCAGCGGCGCGCCGATCCAGCCGTGGATATGCTCGCTGCCCTTGATCGGGATGAACGCCTTGGACGCCTGGGCGTCGTCGACCACTAGCGGCTGGCGGGTGCGGACGATCTGGGCCAGGTTCGGGTCATCTGCCAGGTTGAAGCGCATCTGCTCGATCCGCGCCCGAATCGGGTCGGCAAAGCCGCGTGTCGCGGTGATCCGCAGCAGGTTGCCGTCGCGCAGCATCAGCGCGGCGGTGGTGTACGGCACCACCCGGCGCAGCTGATCCAGGATCAGGGTTGTGATGTCGCCCGGCGCCAGCAGACTGGTCAGCGTCTGGGCCACCTCGCGCAGCGTGTCGGCGGCGCGGCGGCGGGCCTGCTCGCTCTGGAACAGCCGGGCGCGCTCCAGGGCCTGTTCGCACTGATTTGTCAAAATAGCCAGCAGCGAGATCTCACGCTCGTGCCAGGCGCGCGGCTGGCGTGCGCCCAGCCAGATCGCGCCGACGGGATGCTCGGGTGATCCGATCAGCACGCCCAGCGCGCTGTACAGATCGCTTGCCGTGGTTGTACCGTCGTCTACAAGCGCGCGTATGTCGGGCAGCACCAGCGGGCGCTCGCTGGCCAGCAAACGCCCGGCCAGGCGCTCGACGATCCGCATGATCGCGCTGCCGCTGCCATCCATGCCGCGGGCATCCACAGCGAACTGCTGGACGAAGCGCCGTTGATGGTCGAGCAGACAGACCGCGCAGACGTCGGCCTGGAGCAATTCCAATACTTTGGAGGCCATGATCTGCTGGACCGCAGCAGTCTCGAGCGTCGCCGCCAGGGCCATGCTGATATCATGCAGGGCGGTCAGCTCCTGCACGCTCTGGCGCGTCTCGTCGAGCAGGTGCGCATTCTCCAGCGCTGTCGCCGCCCAGGAGGCGATCGTCGAGAGCAGCCGCACGTCGTCCTGCGTGTAGGTGTTGTCGCGATCGCCATCCTCGATCGCGATCACGCCGATAGCGGCGTCGGCGGCGATCATCGGCACGCCAAGCCACGATCTAGCCGTCGCGCCTGCCTCGGTGCCAGGCTGCTGGCTCTGAAGCAGCAGCGGCGCGCGGGTGCGGATGACACGGCCCAGCAGACCATCGCTGGCGCTGATCGGGTCGCGTGGCACCCGCTGGCCCTGGGTGTAGTGGAGTGGGAATGTGATTGTATCGCTGCGCTCGTCATACAGCGCGATCGTGAAGTTGGCCGTGTCGAGCAGGCGGCTGGTCTGCCGGTAGATCAGCGCGATCAGGTCGTCCTGGCGCGTCACGGCGCTGAGCGCGCGGCCGATCTCATCCAATGTGGCCAGCTCCTCGATCCGCCGGCCGCGCTCCTGGAACAGCTCAGCATTCTCGATCGCCGTGGCCGCGCGGCGGATCAGCTCTTCCGCCAGCGCCAGATCGTCCGGGCCGTAGTGGTGATCCGGCGCGACCGACGCGAAGGCGATCGCACCCAGCACGCGCTCGCCCACGCGCAGTGGCAGGACCATATAGGAAGCGAAGCCTATTTGGCGCACAAGCTGCGCCAGGTCGGTGCTGCCGGCGATCGCCAGCAACAGCGCGTTGGTCACGTCGCCGGCCAGCTCGGGCTGGCCGCTGCGCAGCACGTTTGCGACCGGGTGGGAAGAATGGATGTCGATCGGGTGCTGGCCGCGGATCTCACGCAGCAGCACCGCGCAATTCGCATCGACATGTACCAGTGCGACGGGCCGGATCGATCCGTGCTGGTCCAGAACGTCGACCGTACACCAATCCGCCAGGTGTGGAACCGCCAGCCTGGCGATTTGCGCCAGCGTCGTCTCGTAGTCCAACGAGGCCGCCAGCGCGCTGCTGGCCTCGGCCAGAAAGGCCATATGCCGTTTGACGACCTCGGCCTCAAGCCGCGCGGCGTGCTCGCGCTCAGCCTCGGCGATCGCGGCGCGGCTGGCCTGCACCAGCGCCGGCAGAGCCGCGTCGAAGCCCAGATCGGCCGCATCGGGGCTTTGGAGCCAGCGCTCGGCCTCGCGCAGCTCGAACGGGTCGAGCAGACCGCCGCCCTCCTGGCCGAACTCGCCCCAGCGGATGGCCTTGGCGTCGAGCCGCCGCCTGGTCTGCTCCGCCTCGCGGCGCTCGGTTAGCCAGCGCTGAAAGGTCTTCCAGCCGGTGATCAGCGACTCGTGGGCGATATCCACCAGCGTTTGAACGTTTGAACGTTTGAACGTTTGAACGTTCGAACGTTCGATCTCAGTCGTTGTGCTGCTCAGCGTCAGCAGCCGGTTGTCAGTCAAGAATTGTAGGGTTGCGTCGAACTGCGCCGGATCGTCGTTGGCGGCGCGCAGCGCGACGATCGGTTGCTGACGGCGGGTGTCGGCGCGGCCCTCGCCAAACTGCACCAGGCGCAGAAAGATCCGCGAGGCGATCGCCTGGCGCGGCTTGGAGAGATCGTCGAAGGCTGCGTCGGCCTTCATCGCCAGGGCTGCCGCCAGCCCGCTGCGGCCCTCGCCGCTCATCCGCTCGTAGGCGCTGAGGGTCAGCTGGTGATCCTGCATCTCCGACCAGAGCACCGTCATCGTCTCCTGGATCAGTGGCAGCACGCCGGGCTCGTCGGCCGCGTCGGACATCAGCCGCTCCAGCAGCTCAGGCTCCAGGCGCACCTCGACATCGGCGGCGGGCTGCTCGATCGCCTGGCGCAGCCGTGCGCCGCGCAGCGGGCCGATGTCCAGCCGCTGGCTTGGCGCGATCGGCCACAGGTCGCAGCTCATGAGGTCGGGGTAGAAATCGGCGCGCATGGCGATCAGCAGGGCGCACTCTTTCACATCCTGCAGCGCGCCCATGATCGCGATGAAGCGCGCCTGCTCTTCGCGGCTGGCCTGGGTGAACAGCTCTTCGAACTGGTCGAGAATGAGCAGCAGCCGCTGCGCAGGCGAGTGAGCTGAGAGCAGGCGTGCCACCACCTGGGCCGGCTGGCTCAGATCGCCGCCGATCGCCTGGCCGAGCGTCTGGATGGGTTGTGCGCCCGGGCGCACGCCGCGCGCCAGCCAGAAGCCGGGCTGAAACAGCGGGCTCTGGAGCAGGCGCGGCAGCAGGCCGGCCTGGATGAGCGACGATTTGCCGGAGCCGGATGGCCCGATCACATACAAGCACCGCCGCTGGCGCAAATACTTGAGCATCTGCTGGATCTCGCTCTCGCGACCGTAGAAGAAGCGCGCGTCCTCGGCGCGGAAGGGAATCATGCCGGGATACGGGCACGCGAGCCGCTCGTGGGCGCGAGCGTATGGGCCCGCGCTGCTGCCGCTCGGCGGGGCGCCGCGCTTGCGAGCGGCGGCTGGCCGGCGCGCCTCACGCGCTCGCCTAAGCGCCTGATCCAACGTGTGGATCTCTTGCTTGATCTTTTCGTACTCGGTGCGGATTTCGGGGGGACAGTTGATCCCAAGCGTCGCTATCTGTAGCTCGAGCGCCTTTAAGCGTTCCTGGTTGACCTTTTTGAGGTTTTTTACATGATTGATGTCGGCGATTTCCATGGCGGGCCCAATGTGTCGATTGGATTGCGGACGTCGCGATTGGGACGATATACGCATGGAACAGGGGTGCTGGGATGCTTGAGCGCCCAAACAAACCGCTTTTAATCAAAGGGTCTATTTTAGCGATCTCGCGCTGTATCTCCTTCTAAGTACAGGCTATCGCATAGCCGCTCCGATGTTGGACGATCGACGATCGACGACGGTTGAAACTATTGTCTATCGTCTTTGGTCTACCGTCAAAACACGAATCGAAATTGTCATATCCAACACTAAGAACGTTTGTCGATCGAAAAACAGTCGAAGAAATCGGAAGTGTTATGCTACCTACGTAGTGTAGCATAACGCGCAATAGCTGCGCTGTAATTTTCTCAACGTCATTGTAGTAATCTATCGCGGGACATTTGGAGGGCAAAGCCCTCCAAAGAACTCCTCTTTCCGCCCACTCGTGGCGGCTTTGCCGCCACGAGTGGGCGGAAAAGAAGGTTCTCGGGGGCCTGCGGCCCCATCTACCCTCTGGGTGACCCCCGCTAAAACGCCAACTGCGTAAGTCCTAACATGAGTCATCCCGAATGTTACAATCGGATGTTTTGGCATAGTGATGCGGCATATCTCATATGTTGCAGACGCAGTATTCCTATCTGCTGGTCGCACGTGCGACCGCTTTATTTTGTGGCTGCGAGGGTGTGGGAATGCGCTGCGGCGCATTCCCACACCCCCGCAGCCACCGTGTTAAATACGGGATGACTGATGTAGCATCTGGCGTGATGGCCGGGACGTTCTAGACGATCAGCTTTCTGAAGCTCTCGCCGGCTCCGAAGCCGTGCTCCTGCCCGATCTCGGCCATGCGCTCGCGCACGCGCTCCTGCCACTCCTTGTTTTCGTCGAGCTGGGTGTGGTGCTCTATGAGCGCGGCGATCTTCTGATCGACGAAGCCCGAGACGTCCTCTACATGATCGGGCTGCTCGGCGCTCCAGAGGAACAGCGCCTCCGGCCGCCAGACGGTGATGCCAATCTGGCCCAGGCCGGGCATGAACAGATGGTCGCGCGCGCTCACAATACCATCTATCACCGCGAACCCGACGCTGCGGTGATCGGGGTGCAGCATATAGTGCTTCCAGGGGTCGTGCGTGAAGACATAGTGCGGCTTGAAGTGCCGGATGTACAGGGCGATCTCGGCGCGCAGCGAGGGCGTGGGCTCCAGTTCGCCGTCGTTGTTGCGCAGGAAGATCACGCGCTTGACGCCCAACACGGCCGCCGCCGCCCGCTGCTCCTGCTCGCGCATTTCGCTGAGCTGGTAGGGCGATATGCCGGGGTCGTGGCTGCCCTTGTTGCCGTTGGTGACAATGATGAAGGTCACCTCCCAGCCCTGCGCGGCCAGCTTGGCGCTTGTGCCGCCGGCACCAAACTCGTTGTCGTCGGGGTGCGCGCCGATCACCAGCGCGCGTTTTGCCTGATCTGATTTTGTCATATGCTACTCGCCTGTCAAACGATCGTGCTGTGTCCGCAGTATAATACTACGTTCTCGGGATACTGCTGGCTTACTCAGATGGGAGGTGTGGAGGGCTTTGCCCTCCAAGAAGCAAAAGAGAAATTTCTCGGGGGCCAGCGGCCCCCGCACCCCCAACTGGCGAGTTTGCCAGCAGTATCACCTCCTGTGGGTGCAGCAGGAACACTCATCGTCGCAGGTCGCACGCCGCGCCGGCGTGCGACCTGCGCCCTGCTGATCGAACCAAGCGCAATTAATGTTAGTCGGTGTTCTCGCTGCCCTGGCTCACCTCGTAGAGGAACCAGATGCGTTTCTCGGTCTCGTCCAGCAGCTCCTGGAGCAGGTTGCTGGTCGGGTGGTCGCGCTTCTCGTCGCGGAGTTCCATGGCCGCGCGCATCGCCGAGGCGATGTGGCGGTTATCGGCGATTAGGCGCTCGATCATCTCGCGCGGCGGCACGAAATCGTCGTCGTCGTCCTCGAGCGTCTGGATATGGCCGATGTGCGAGATGCTACCGTAGTGAACCAGAAAGAAGAAGACCTTGGGGAGATGCCCAGAGGGCACCCGGCCTCCCCAAGCCCCTCCACGGTGTAGGTCCTGTCATTGAGTTCTCCCTCCCTTTTGAAGGGAATGAACGAGGAGATTGTATGGGCAGGAACGATGCCACCACGCTTCTGAAACCTGGTTTCAGCAGAGCTATTAGGCTGACGTCCGCGTGGACTATGCATGTCAGAGCGTATTGACCGCGCGGGCGGCCAGCACCGCCAGAACCAAGAGGGAGAGCACGGCTTGGAGCATCATCAGGATCTTCGCCCGCCGTGAGAGCACTAAGGTGTCTGTGGGACTGAACGCGGTGCTGGTGTTGAACGCCAGAAACAGATAATCGATAAAGCTGGGGAACCACGGCGGGTTGGTGGCCTTTCCAAGCGCCACTTGGGGGAATGCGAGATCGCTGCTGGCGTATCCGTCGCGGTGGCGTTTCCCCGGTCCTCCACCATCGATCTCCCAATACCAGAGGGCGAAGGTGAGGATATTGGCGACCCAGATGAGCGCTGCATCGCCTAACAGCGCAGGCGCGCGTGTGCGCCCCGCGAGAAGCTGGGTCAGGAGGAAGACGACGCTGATGATCTCTGCGAGGGTCACGACGCCTAAGATCAGGAATGAGAGCATGCGGGTGAGGTGCAGAAGGCCCCGCCAGCGTGTCACGATCAGCGGAATAAGCAGCAGGCTGACCACCACCAGTATGAGGCCCGGCGGCCCTGGGGATAGCGATGTGGACACCAGCAGATATATACCACCAATCGCCAGCATGGCGAGCAGGGCAGGCACGACCGATGGCAGCCGACGCGGCTGGAGTGGATGCGACGGATTCCCGGATGGATGCGACTCGCCGTTCATTGAATAGCTCCCTCAGTTGTCTAGGATTATTGTACCAAACGGTGAGTAAGATATTGATCGGCCCCCGACGGCCCAACATATGCTATACTGAACCGAATGATCTCGGGCAATCTATGAAATCCTGGCGCGTACTGTGCCTTGAGGAGAACGACGATGGTCGAGCGCATCTGCCCATCTTGCCAGCAGGCGAATCCGATCGACGACCGTTTCTGCGGCAAATGCGGGGCGGCGATGGAGCGCCAGCTGCCCGCCCGGATTGCCGCCGCGCCCATGACGATCGCAGGGCGCAATTTGCCGGTCACATGGCAGCAGCTTGGCAAAACGGTCGCGATCAGCGCCGCCGCGTTGGCGGCTGATATTGGCCTGGCCTGGCTGCGTCACCGGCTCGAGGCCGGCTCGGCTAGCGCGCCCGCCGCATTGGTGCGCAGTGCTCCAAGCACATCCGAGGCAGCTGGGGCAGCGCGTGCGGCCGGCAGCATAGTGACGATCATCAGCCAGCGGGTGATCGAGGTCTGGGATAGCGGCGACGGCAAACGTGAGATCAACGAGCGCCATATCTGGCGGCGCATAGAAGAGTAGCAGGCTGAGAGCAACATCAGCCGCTGTATCAGCTCCGGGCCATTCACAGATGGCGTCTTTCGTGCTACAGTCGGCGTACCGTCGGGCCAGAGAACTAATCTATGGCCGGCAGCGTATTATTGATAGGAGTTACGCGGTTGGGAGGTTCTCGAGGGCCAGCGGCCCCGGGTACCCTCTGGGTGACCCCCGCTAAAACGCCAACTGCGTCAGTTTCATTAAGAGGCTATGGCTCAAGCACTCACGACCGGTGAATATATCAAGCGACGACTGCGGCCCATGCGCGGGCGGCTGCGAATGAGCGATACGCTGCTGTTCGCCAGCCGGACGCTCTGGATGAGCCTGGCCGGCTTTGCGCTGGTGCAGGTCGCCGGCCGGCTGGTGCCGATTCCGCACCTCCTGGCCTGGTCGATGCTGCCGCCGGCGCTCTGGCTGCTGGCCGTTTTGGGCTACCTGCTGGTGCGGCCGCTGCCGGCCGGCCGCGTGGCCCGACGCGTGGATAGCGCACTTGGCTTGCGCGAGCGCCTGGCGACCGCGTTGGAGCTCAGCGGGCATCTGGAGGTCCAGCCGCTCGATGAGGCCCAGCAGTCCGACGCGCGTGCCTACGCCGACACGCTGCGCCCGCGCATGCTGCCCATCCGTATCGCGCGCCGGCCGCTGCTCTTGGCGCTGATCCCGCTGGCGCTGGGCCTGGCGCTGGCACTGCTGCCCAACCCGCAGCAGCGCGTGCTCGAGGAGCGCGCTGCTGTCCAGCAGGCGCTCCAGCAGACCGCCGATCAGACGGCGCAGCTGCGCCAGCAGATCGCCCAGGAGCAGGCGCTAACACCCGAGGAGCGCGCCGCGCTCGACAAGCAGCTGGCCGAGCTCGAACGCAAGCTGCGCGAGAATTCCGGCAGCCGCGAGCAGGCGCTGGCCGACCTTTCGACGATCGAGTCGCAGCTGCAGCAGCGCGTCGACCCGAACGCCGACGCGCGCCGGGCTGCACTCGAGCAGATGTCGCGCAATCTCCAGGGGCTCTCGGGCCGCCAGCCCAGCCAGCGCCCAAGCCTGGATCAGGCCGCCCAACAGCTCAGCCAGCTGGCACAGCAGCTCGACCAGATGACGCCGGAGCAGCGCCAGCAGGCCGCGGCAAATCTGAGCCAGCAGGCCCAGCAGCTTCAGCAGAGCGACCCACAGATCGCACAGAATCTCTCGAACGCCGCGCAGTCGCTTCAGCAGGGCAACACCCAGCAGGCGCAACAGTCGCTCCAACAAGCAGCGCAGGGAGTGCAGCAAGCGCAGCAGCAGCAGGCCCAGCAGCAGGCTTTGCAACAGTCGCTTTCCCAAATTCAGCAGGCCCGCCAGAATGTCACTCAGGCAGGCCAGCAAAACCAGCAGGGCCAGCAAGGCCAGCAAGGCCAGCAAGGCCAGCAAGGGCAAGGCCAGCAAGGCCAGCAAGGCCAGCAGGGGCAACAAGGCCAGCAAGGCCAGCAAGGCCAGCAGGGCCAGCAGGGGCAACAAGGGCAACAAGGGCAACAAGGTCAGCAAGGTCAGCAGGGCCAGCAAGGGCAAGGCCAGCAAGGCCAGCAAGGCCAGCAGGGCCAGCCAGGGCAGGGCCAGCAGAACCAGGGCCAGGGGCGGGGTCAAGGCCAGTCGAACAATGGCAGTGGATCGAACGCCGGCAATCTCGGCCAGGGCCAGGGCGGGCAATCCAATGTCAACCCGAATAGGCCTGATCAGGGCGGCGGCGCCGGCAGCGGCCACAGCGATATGATCTACCGGCCCTACGATCCGGCGAACCCGCAGACGCATCCCGAGCAGATCCAGGGCCAGCAGGGCCAGGGTGGCACGACCGAGGTCCAACAAGGCCAGAGCAACCTGCCTGGCGCGGCTAATTCCTCGCAGGTGCCGTATCAGCAGCAGCTGCCGCAGTACCAGCGGGCTGCCGGTGAGGCGCTCGACCAGAGTGCTATTCCGCCGCACCTGAAGGACTATGTAAAGGATTATTTCTCGAACCTGGAGCCGAAGCGGTAAGGTGGGTTATCACACAACAAGCTAGAAACCCACGTAGGTCTCGGTCCCTTGTCGTGCCGAGACAATGGTGTAAGTATGATAGTCACAGTTGTCGAATTCCTGGCCGGTCTGGTGTTGATCGGCACCGCAACTATCATCTGTGGGGTACGCTATTTCCATCTTCCATCGAAAGTGCTCACAATCACATTCGCGCTGACTGTGGCATCCTGGTTCGCATTCCTTGTGGCCGCGATCAGCGCGACAATCATACTACTGGTCGTCCCAAGCTTTTAGCAGCTTGGGCGTACGGCGCAAGAACATGGGATTTTCACCCTTCTGGCACGAGTCACCCCGTATTTACCACGGTGGCTGCGAGGGCGTGGGAATGCGCTGCGGCGCATTCCCACGCCCTCGCAGCCACAAAATAGAGTGGTCGCACGTGCTCGTTCGGGGCCGCTGCGCGGCCCCGAACGAGCACGTGCGAGGAGCAGATTGGATTACCGCGTCCGCAACGATATGAGACATGCTGCATCACAATGCCATAACATCCGATTGTAAAATTCGCGATGTCTCATGAAAGCATGTCTTAACTTTTTAGGAGTTTCGCATGACGGTCCCTCAACCAGTTTTACGCCTTAGCCCTGAAGAATTTCGCCAACGTGCAACGGCGATCGAGGCCGAAGTCGGCCAAGTGATCGTCGGGCAGCGCGACTTGATCCGACAGACGTTGATCACGATGCTGGCAGGCGGCAACGCACTGCTCGAAGGCGTGCCTGGCCTAGCCAAGACGACCCTGGTGCGCACGCTGGCTGATGTGATCGACTGCTCGTTCAACCGCATCCAGTTCACTCCCGACCTGATGCCAGCCGATATCGTCGGCACCACGCTGATCAGCGAGGACGACGCCGGCCACAAGGCCTTTCGGTTCGAACCGGGGCCGATCTTCGCAAACCTGGTGCTAGCCGACGAGATCAACCGCGCCACGCCCAAGACACAGAGCGCGATGCTGGAAGCCATGCAGGAGCACACCGTGACGGTGGCCAAGACCATCCACCAGCTGGCCAGCCCGTTCTTCGTGCTCGCCACCCAGAATCCGCTGGAGATGGAGGGCACCTACCCGCTGCCTGAGGCACAGCTCGATCGCTTCTTCTTCAAAATGCTCGTGCCGTTTCCCAGCGCGTCCGAGCTGGTCGAGATCGCCAACCGCACCACCGGCGCGCGCGCCCCGCAGACGCGTAAGATGGCCAATGGCTTGCTGATCAGCGAGATGCAGAAGCTGGCGCGCAGCGTGCCGATCGCCAGCCACGTGCTGGCGTACGCGGCGCGGCTGGTCACCGCCACGCACCCCGAGGACAAGGAGGCTGCGCCGGCGACACGCCAGTACGTGCGCTACGGCGCCAGCCCGCGTGGGATGCAGGCGCTGATTCTGGCCGGCAAGATCATGGCGCTGCTGGACGGGCGCTTCAACGTGGCTTTCGCGGATCTCAAGCTGGCTGCGCTCCCGGCGCTGCGCCACCGCGTGATCCTGAACTTCGAGGCCCAGGCCGAGGGCATCTCGCCCGATGACGTCATTCGCCAGGTCGTGGAGACGGTCAAGACTGAGTGATTGTAGATTGCAGATTGCAGATTGAGGCAATCTACAATCGGGTGCCCACACCCAGAGGGTGCCCGGCGAATCTGCAATTTGCAATGGAGGGTGGATATGGTGGTGCGTATCCCCGCGACGCTGGTGGCGCTGGCGCTGGGTCTAGTGTTGAACGCGGGAACGTTTCTGCTGGCGCGTAACTTGGCATTCACAAATATGCCGATCGCGCTGCTGCCGCTCTGGGCCGCTGTGTGCGGCTTTGTAGCCGGGCGCTGGGGCGCCTGGCCGGCGCCCGTGCCGGGCTTTACGGTCGGCTTGATGATCGTGGCGACCCAGATCGGGCTGGCGGCTGGCTATTTCCCCGAGCTGCGGGAGTACATCGATGTAAGTCTGACGCTGCTCCAGGTCATCGCGGCGATCACCGGCGGCCTGATCGGGACATTGTTGGCCCGCCGCGCAAGCCAGCCCGAGGAGCATGCTGGGCCCGAGTATACGGCGCTCTCCTGATGATGACGAAAGACCAAAGCGTTTTCACTGCTTGGTCCTTGGCCCTTGGTCTTGTATATGACGACAGCACCTGCACAACCACTCTTCGACTCCGCCTTCCTCCGTAAGCTAGATCGGCTGGCGCTGCTGACACGGCGCGCGATGGCCGGCGATATGCAGGGTGAGCGCCGCAGCCCGCGCCGCGGCAGCTCGGTTGAGTTCGCCGACTTCCGCCCCTATGTCGCCGGTGACGATATCCGCCAGATCGATTGGAACCTGTATGCACGCATGGAGCGCTTCTTCCTCAAGCTCATGGTCGCCGAGGAGGAGCTGACGATCCACTTGCTGGTGGATAACACCGCCTCCATGGACTGGGGCGAGCCGAACAAGCTGACGTACGCCCGCCGGGCGGCCGGCGCATTCGGCTATATCGCCCTCTCCAGCCTCGACCGCGTGACCGTGACAGCGCTGGCGGCCGGGGCGGCGCGGCAGCTGCCGGGCGTGCGCGGCAAGCGTGGCGCGCTCCCGTTGTTCGATTTCTTGCAGCGGCTGCCGGCTGGCGAAGGCGGCAGTCTGCTGAAGACCTGCCGGCGTTATATCCAGACCGCGCGCAACGCCGGCCCGCTGCTACTGTGCTCGGATCTGATGGACCACGATTGGCAGGAGGCGCTGCGAACGCTCTCTTCGCGCCCTTTTGAGATAACCATCCTGCACACGCTGGCGCCGCAGGAGCTGCGCCCCGAGATCGACGGCGACTTCCGGCTGCTCGACGCCGAAGGCGGCGCGCCGATCGAGATCACCGCCGACCTGGAGGTGCTGCGTCGCTACGATCAAAACCTGCGCGCCTGGCGCGACGAGATCGAGAGCTTCTGCAACGGCCGCGCCATCACCTATATCTTCGTCGATACATCGATCCCGGTCGAGGATTTCGTGCTCTCGACCTTGCGGCGGCGTGGCGTGTTGCGGTAGAATCAAATTTCGAATATGACGAGCTGAGCACGCCGCTGCTCCCGAGGTTTTCCTGCCTGGTAGCGCGACTGTTTGGCTAGTAGAGTATTTCGCATGTCCTTTCTCGCTCCTCTCGCCCTCATCAGCACCTTGATCATCGGCCCGATCATCGTGGCCATGTATTTGCTGAAGCTACGCCGCGAAGAGCGGCGGGTCTCCTCGACGTTCCTGTGGCAGCGGATCGTCCGCGATGTCGAGGCCAACGCGCCCTGGCAGAAGCTGCGCCGCAACTTGCTGTTGCTGCTCCAGTTGTTGCTCTTGTTGCTGCTGGCGCTGGCGCTGGCGCGGCCGTTCTTCCGTACCACCGGCATCGCCGGCCGCAACCTGATCCTGATCGTCGATCGCTCGGCCAGCATGCAGGCGGTCGATGTCGCGCCAAGCCGGCTGGAGGCCGCCAAACAGCAAGCGATCGAACTGATCGACCAGCTCCCCGACGGCGGGCGCGCGACGGTGATCGCGGCCGGCGGGCAGATGGAGGTGCCGGTGGCCGCCACCACCGACCGGCGGCAGCTGCGCGATGCGATCGAAGCCATCACCGCGCGTAACGGCGGCGGCAGCGACCTGGCGCAGGCGCTGACGCTGGCCTCGGCGCTCTCCTCGCGCGAGGCCGAGAGCGAGGTGGCGATCATCTCCGATGGCAATGTCACCTTCCCACCCGAGATCACCATGCCCGCAACGGTGCGCTACTTTCCGATCGGCCAGCGCCGCGAGAACGTGGCCGTCAGCGCCGTGGCGCTCCAGCCCAGCGCCGCCGGCCAGACGCTGTTCGCCCAGGCGACCAACTACGGCCCCAGCCCAGCCAGCCGCCGCATGGATATCTACCTTGACGATAATCTCTTTAACGCCTATAACCTGACGCTCGACCCTGGCCGCGAGCAGTCGATCGTCGTCGAGGTCCCGGCGCAGGTCCGCAAGGCCGAGGCGCGGCTGGTGGACGAATCGAAGGCCGACGCGCTGCCAATCGACGACCGCGGCTACGCCGTCAGCAGCAGCGGCGAGGCCACCAATGTCCGGCTCATCAGCCCTGGCAACCGCTTCCTGGAGACCGCGCTGGGCCTGCTGCCAAGCGTCAAGACCACGATCGTCCCGACCAGCACGGCCACCTTCACCGAGACGGCCGCGCAGGTGCCGCTCACGATCTTCGACGCCGTGGTTCCGCCAACGCTGCCCCCGGGCAACCTGTTCTTCATCGCGCCGCCGCGCTCCACCGAATACTTCTCGATCACCGGCCAGATCGAGTTTCCGGCGCTGCGCCCGACGCCGGGCGACGAGCCGCTGCTGAAGGATGTCAAGCTCAGCGATGTCAGCGTGCGTATAGCCGATAAGATCGCGCCCGGCTCGTGGGCGCGCGTGGTGGTGGATGGCGACGGCGGGCCGATGCTGCTGGCGGGTGAGAAGGACGGCCGGCGGATCGTGGTGCTGGCGTTCGACCTGCACGACTCCGATTTGCCGCTCCAGGTCGCCTTCCCGCTGCTGCTCTCCAACATCGTCGGCTACCTCGCGCCCGGCAGCGGCGCCGAGGCATCCCAGCTGGCGCCCGGCCAGCCGCTGGCCTTCCAGGTCGATCCTAGCATCACGGCGGTGCGCGTCACGCGGCCGGACGGCCAGGTCGTGCCGGTGGAAGTTAAAGCCGGCCAGGCGATCTACGCCGACACCGACGCGCTCGGCGCCTACGCGGTCGAGCAGTTCCAGGGCCAAAAGCTGGTCGCGCGCCAGCGCTACACCGTCAATTTGTTCTCGAAAGAGGAGTCGACCATCGCGCCGCAGGCCGAGCTGAAGATCCAGCAGACCAGCGGGCTCCAGCAGGCCACCGCCGGCGAGCGGGTCGGTCGACGTGAGTTCTGGCGCTGGTTGGCGGCGGCCGCGCTGGTGGTGTTGGTGATCGAGTGGCTGGTCTACCAGCGCAACGGCATCGCCTATTTGCGCCAGCGCTGGCGCCAGCGCCGGGCTGGGGCGGGGTGAGTACCGAGAACCGGGTGCCCTCTGGGCGAACCGAGAACCACTTCAGTGCGACTCAATGTATGGCCTTGCATATCCAGGTGATGTTGAGCGCGAGCTGCTCTCCCTCGATGTATCACTGTGCAGGTTCGGCGTGCTTCTGATCCCATACTACCCCTATTCTCATGTTCGGCCGCAGCGATCAACTCCTGACGCTTGATATATCTCCTACGACATGGGATAAAGGAATGACAAACGTTGAAGGAAACATTGCAGGATTCTTGCACAATTTGACGCTCTCTCCAGCCGCGGAACGACGTACGAGGCCATTCCTCGGAATAGACGAATGTCTTAATCGACGCGAAATCGAGCAACTTGCACAGATGTTGCTTCAGCGGGGCCTAGTCGATAGCTCAGCCGCACTATGGTATGAGACACGAGAGAGAGATGGCGTCATAGTCGGCTCATTCGCAGGGGGTATTGCAAAAGATTCAGCTTTTCGTGGCCCAGACTCTCTCATAACCGACATAGGTGTGCCTGTTAAGCACGGATCGTGGAGTGACCACAGAGTTCTACAGATGTTAGTCGTTCATTTCACCAGTTATGATAATTTGATACTGCTCTCGGAGAACACGCGTAACAATGCGGATGGCCTTCGCAGTATACTTCGAGAGGTTGTAGGTCCGTCTCTGAAAGATCGTTCCGATGTCCTCTCGTTAACTGCCTTGTTCAAAAAGGGAAAAACCAGCATTGACCAGTATACAGGCGATGTGACCTCTTTTTTCGAACGCGGGCATTATCAATCTGGATATGTGGAGATACTGCTATAACAGGTGCAGTCGTACAAATACTTAACTATGTTAACCATAACTCGGCTGCCGCCGAACACACTCATCCAGCCGATGCCCCTGCCGGTGCGATCAAGATCGGATGTTTTTGAAAAGTGCTTTCCCGATCTATCGGTCGCATCTCCACAGGGGCGGCTGACGCGCAGGCCGTTGGGCCGCCAACTTCAAACGTTGTACCCGTTCCACATCAGCACGATGCCATACCGCCCATTGCAGCGCCACTTTTCTCTAGGACAAGTGGCGCGAATGCGAAAGATAGGGTAGACTCTCCTCGTACCATTCGGTCAACGAAAGAGGTAAGCATATGACTGGCTTAGATGCACTCCAATCAGTCCAATTTGTGACCGTGCAGGGCAAGCGCTTGGCGGTCGTGAGCGCTGAGGATTGGGAAACGCTCGTCGAGTGGTTAGAAACCATTGAAGACATGGCTATCGCCCAGCAGGCATTTGCCCAGCTGAAGGCATCTGGTGGTGATAGAGCAAAAGCTGGCTGGCGCAAATGGAGTGAGGTTGAAGGGGAGTTGGCGTGAGTCCATACACCGTTTACATCACCCCAATTGCGTGGGACGAAGTGCAGGATCTCCCCGGCCATATGCGGCAACGTGTCCGACGTGCGATTGCGGCACTGGCAGACGAGCCGCGTCCTGCCGAGAGTAAAGCGCTGGAGCGCCCAATCCAGGAAGAAGCACGCGACGCTCAGGCTAGCGCCGCCAGCGCGGATGATCCGTCGCAAGAGCCAGCCCATGAGTTACGGCGTATCCGTATTGAGCGCTGGCGGATAGTCTATGCCATCACGGAAACCGATCAAGCAATTGATGTCTTGACGGTACGTAAGCGTCCACCCTATGACTATGGCGATTTAGAACGCCTGTTGTCAGAGATATAACTCCGGGCGTCTCACGAATACAGCCATCCTTTCCCTGTACACGTTCACAATGGTATAATGTCAAACAACGCGAGACGCGCTCGGTCGAGTCGGTATGCGAGGTATCCCTATGGCCGTAGTCGATCAACTCATAACCGCAGAAGACTTGCTCCGCATACCCGACGATGGCTTTCGGTATGAGCTTGTGCGGGGAGAATTGCGTGACCAATTGTCTGGATGCAGGTACGCGGATGGTCGTGGTGATCAATCCGCGCAAGCGGACGGTCACGGTCTATCAGTCGCCGGCCAGGATCGTTTTGCTGCGAGAAGCTGATACGCTTGACGGCAGCGATGTGGTTCCTGATTGGCTTCTGCCCATCACTACCATTTTTGCCTACAGCTTTCGTCACAATGGATGAGCCGACACTCATGTGCGTGATAGCTTTCTGATGCCTCAGCGCTACCGGGTACCCTCTGGGTGACTGGCTACTGACAACTGACGACTGCTCTAATGTTGTGCAACTTAGCTTCATCTTCCCAACCTTCCTCTGGCTGCTGCTGCTGCTCCCCGCTCTCTGGGCGCTAACGCTGCTTGCGCCCCGTCGCCTGTCGCGCTGGCGCTTCTGGTTGAGCCTGCTGCTGCGCACGCTGGCCGTGGCCGGCCTGGTGCTGGGCCTATCCGGCGCGCAGCTGATCCGGCCCATTGGCGCTGTCACCACGGTCTTCCTGCTCGATGGCTCAGATTCGGTCGCGCTCTCGCAGCGCGCCCGCGCCGAGGCGTTTGTCCAGCAGGCGCTCGCGAGTATGCCGAGCGATGATAAAGCCGCGCTGATCGTGTTCGGGCAACGGGCGCTGGTCGAACGCATGCCCTCGGGCGAGCGCTCGCTTGGCCAGGTGGCTGGGCTGCCCGGCGGTGGCGCAACCAATGTCGAGGACGCGCTGCGGCTGGCGCTGGCGCTGCTGCCAAACGAGGGCCACCAGCGGATCGTGCTGCTCTCGGATGGCGGCGAGAACGCCGGCGACGCGGCCGAGGCCGCGCGGATCGCGTCGGCGCGCGGCGTGCCGATCGACGTGGTGGCGCTGAGCGGCCTGGTCGATGGGCCCGACGCACGTATCGACGGCGTGGAGCTGCCGGCCGCCGCCCGCGCTGGCCAGCGTCTGCGTATGAAGATCAGCCTGGAGAGCAACACAGCGACACATGGCCGTCTGCTGATCACAGGCCCGCGCGACGTGCCGATCGTCGATCAGCAGGTGCAGCTACGGATAGGCGTAGAAGTGCTGGAGGTGGCGCTGCCGGAAGCGCAGCCGTACTTCAACCGCTACGTCGTGCGGCTGGAGATGCCGGGCGACGCGCGGCCGGAGAACAACGCTGCCGAGGCCTACAGTTTCGTCAGCGGCCAGCCGCGCGTGCTGCTGGTCGAGGGCCAGCCCGGCGAGGCCGCCAATCTGGCCAACGCGCTGAAATCGGCCCAGATCGACGTCAGCGCCGTCACGCCTGCGCAGATGCCCGATGGCCTGGGCGGGCTGAGCGCCTATGATGCTTTGGCGCTCATCGACGTGCCGAAGCGCGCCGTGCCGGACCGCACGCAGGCCGCGATCGTGGCCTATGTCCACGATCTCGGCCGCGGGCTGCTGATGGTCGGTGGGGAGAACTCGTTCGGCGCGGGTGGCTGGCGGCGCACGCCGGTCGAGCAGGCGCTGCCCATCACGATGGACATCCCCACTCAGCTGCGGCTGCCGCCCATCAGCATTGTGGTGCTGATCGACGTCTCCGGCAGCATGGGCGTCGAGGAGAACGGCCGCACCAAAATCTCGCTTGCGGCCGAGGGCGCCCAGCGGATCGCCGCGCTCATGCGCGACGACGACGAGCTGACGGTCGTGCTCTTCAGCACGCAGCCCGAGCGCGTGATCGGCCCACTGCCCGGCAGCCGCCGCGACCAGGCGATCGAGGAGCTGGACGGCGCCCAATCATCCGGCGGCGGGATTAACATCCACGATGGTCTGGCCGAGGCGGCGAAATACATCCGCCAAAGCGACAAGCCGATGCGCCACATTATCACCATTACCGACGGCGGCGACACAGTCCAGCAAGAGGGCGCGCTCGATCTGGTGCGCCAACTGCATGCTGAAAACGTCACGCTCTCCTCGATCGCGGTCGGCGACGGCGAGCATGTGCCGTTCATCCGCGACATGGCGCGTGTTGGCGGCGGGCGCACGTTTCTGACCGACAAGGCCGCCAACATTCCTACGATCCTGGCCGATGAGGCCCAGGCGGTGATCCAGCCCTACATCGTCGAGCAGGATTTCGTGCCCACGCGCGGCGCGCCGCACCCGATCCTGCGCGGCTTCGAGCAATCTCCCCAGCTCAAAGGCTATGTCATGACCACGCCACGGCAGACCAGCCAGGTGCTGCTGGCCTCGCCGCGCGGCGACCCGGTATTAGCGGCCTGGCAGTACGGGCTCGGTCGCGCCCTGGCCTGGACCAGCGATTTCAAGGGCCAGTGGGCGACCGATTGGGTCAGCTGGAACCAGTTCCCGCGTTTCAGCGCGCAGTTGCTGGGCTGGCTACTGCCCGCCCCCGGCCATCAGAATTTGACGCTCCAGGCCAGTTCCGCCGCCGACGAGCTTGTGCTGAGCGCGCAGGCACGCGACAGCCGCGGGCAGCCGCAGACCGGTCTGGCGATCAGTGGGCGCATGCTGGCGGCCGACGGCAGCAGCATCGACGTCGCGCTGCGCGAAGTCGGGCCAGGGCAATACCGCGCGGTTGCCAGCGGCGCGCGGCCAGGGGCCTACCTGGTGCAGGTAGTCGCGCAGGATGCCCGCGGGCAGCCATTCGGCGCGGTCACGGCCGGCGCAGTCGTGCCGCGCAGCGCCGAATACAGTGGCGAAGGGGCGAATATGGCGCTGCTCGAGGCGCTTGCCAGCCGCACAGGCGGGCGCGTGAATCTCGCGCCGGCGCTGGCCTTCGACGCCAATGTGCGCAGCCAGGGCGCGGTGCGCGAAATCGGCCTGCCGCTGGTGTGGCTGGCGCTGCTCCTGCTGCCCTTCGACATCGCGCTGCGGCGGCTGCTGTTCGCGCCCGATCAGCTAGCGGCGGGGCTGCGCAAGGTCGGGCTGGGGCGGTTAGCACAAGAACCAACAACCAAGAACCGAGAACCGTTTCCTACCAGTACCTCGGCATCCCTTTCAAGAGCTACCGATCGCTCGCTCCCACACCAATCTTCCTATGAGAAGCCATCGGGCTCGGCAACTCAAAACTCGAAACCCAAAACCATGCCCTTGAGCAAAGCGAAGGGTCAGAACTCAGAACTCGACCGGCTGCGCGAGGCCCAGGAGCGGGCGCGCCGGCGCGCACGTGGGGAAGAGTAGAACGAATGTTATGAACTGGGCTGCTTGAGGGTAGACGATAGACGATGGACGATAGACGATAATATGCCTCTATCGTCCATGGTCCCGCCAGGTTCAGAGCTTGATGGTGTGCAACACCAGTTTCCGCTGATACTGCGGCTCCGGCTGCGGGTCATCCTCGGCGCTGAACCACGGGACAAGCACCAGCGTCCAGCGCGAATAATCGCGCGGGTCGCGGCGCATCTGCACGGTGACGTAGCTCTGGAGAAGCGGCTGCTGATCGTGGTCGAGCGCGTTGGTAAGCCCGCGCGCCAGCGCGAAGCCAGTGTACCACTTTTGAAACGCCGATCGGCGCCTGGCCAGCCTGCCGGCGTGCGAGGGATCTATCGCATAGGTCTTCGGGTCGCTAAATTTCGCCAGCATCTGCGTGGCCGAGGGGAACAGATCGAGCATGGATACGTCGTCATAGATGATGGTCGGCTGCCCTTGCGTATCTGTGCCGCATGCTTGATACACTGCGCCGCGGCGCAGCTTACGCTCGCCGGCCCACTCGAGCGGCCAGGCGAAATCGATCGGCCACGAGAGATAGGCGCCGCCACCGCCATTCACAATATGATGCATGGTGCAGGGTTCGCCATCCTCGGCGGTGTAGAGCACCTCGTAGCGCTGATACGCGTGCGTATCGCCGCCGATCACCACGTCGACTTTATAGCGCCGCAAGAGCTCGTAGATCTCGCGCATGCCGTACGAGATCCGTCCAGGCACCAGGCTATGTGGCGGGCGCTGCTGGCCGGCGAAGCGCGCGTCTACATACAGCGGCATACCGACGAGCACGACGATCAGATGGCCCGACTCGCGAGCCTTCCGCAGGCGTCGATCGAGCCAAGCGTACTGAAGATCGTCGATTGAGCCGATCACGCCATTATCCAGCCCCAGCACTGTCAGCGGCGTCTGGTCGAACGCCAGCTCGAAGAACGAGAGTCGCTGCTGTGATTCCGGACGTCCCGGCAGCCCACCGAGCGTCTCCAGATGGTAACGCTCGCGCAGCCAGTCGATCTGGTCCCACCAAATCTTGGGCGAGAGCCATGCGCCCCACGGTATCCGCGCCAACTGGCGCTGGAGCAGGCCGCCTGGTTCATGTGCGGCGGCATATGTAAAATTCAACAAGAACCCGTGCAGATCATCATACCAATCGTGATTGCCAGGGATGGCATAGATCGGGATGTCCATATCGTGGTACGGCCGGTACACCGCGCGCTCGTAATCCATCAGCTCGCCGGCCGGGTAGACAACGTCGGAGCTGATGATCGCGAAGTCGGCCAGGTTGAGCAGCGCCTCCACAAAATCCGGGGCAAAATCCAGCTGCGCGCTGCCCTGGAGGGCCTGGCGAATGGCCTCCTTCTTCTCCCAACGCTCGGGGCGCAGCGGGTAGAGCTGGCTATCGTCGCCCTCGCCGGGATCGCCGATGATCGCGAATGTAAACGCGTATGGCGTGCGCACCGGCGGCACGATCCGCGCCGCATCGTCGATGCTGGCCGCGCCGCCGATAATCCCCTGGAGATAGGCCTTGCGGACGCTATTGGCGAGATCACCCGCGAGCGTGAGCTGAAAAAAGGGAAAGCGCGCCGAGCGATTCAGGGCGATCTTATACTTCATATCGGGCCAGAAGGTGCGCCAGTTGGGCGGATCGAACCACGAAAAGCCGCGCGCCCGCATAATCCGCCGGACCAGATAGAAGACCAGATAGCCCAGTGAAATAAGCGTCAGCAGCAGCGCGAACAGCTCGATCACGCCTGTCCAGGGGTCGGATGGCCGCCACACGCCCCAGCGCTCCAGCAGCAGGCGCGTGAGCGACGGCAGCGCGGCGGCGACGCCGATCAGGCTGAGAAACTGCGCTACCACCAGTGCCCCGCCGACTTGGCTCGATCGCGACCGATCGCCGGTGCGCCAGCGCCGGCGAATCTCGCGGTAGATCGTCAGCCCGCCGCAGAATACTAGGTTTGTCAAGATCAGGCTGCGCTGGAGCAACCAGGGCCTGGGAAGCGAGAGAATAAACAGCAGGATGCTGATCACCGCCGCTACTTCGGCCGCCGTATGCGCGCGCGCCCGCCAGCGTAGCGCCTGGACCGACCGGTGCAGCCATGGCGCGATCGCCAGCACGGCGATCAGCAGCGCGCAGACCAAGCCCATCTCAACCGCTCGAAGCGGCGAAACAAGTTGGAGAGGCGGCAGCAGCGAGGCTGCCACCATCGCCATCAGCATCGTGAGTAGCCGCAGCCCGTCGAGCAGATACGCCGATCGCGTGTTCGGCGCCGGCTCCTGCCGCGCTGCCGGCGTCGCCTCCGGGTTGGGCCGCAGCCATCCTTCCACCCTGCCGATGACCAACAGCAGCACCAATGGAACTGCGACGAGCATGGCCCACGCGCCCCAGCCCAATGTCGCCAGCTGTGTGACTCGGATCGGGATCATAGGACCTCCAGCGTGATAGGTGCAGAATCACGCAATTATTGACAGGAGTTACGCGGTACCCCAGATATGGTCGTTCGCAGCGGTACTTTCTCTTCTTTTTGTTTTTCGTTTTTTCGCTCGCAGAGCGAAAAAACGAAAAACAGATGAAATGATAAGTACCTTGCTGCCGCAGGCAAAACGGCGCTTGAGAGGGCCACCGCGTAACTCCTGTTATTGACCGCTGCATCGTGAGCTAAACGTAGTGCGTAGTGCGTAATCCCGCCGCTACGCACTACGCGGTTTAGTTTTATGCAGCGCTCAGTAGATATCTGTTCGATTCACTGAACGCCCAGCGGAGTGCTTTTAGGAAATGGATAACCATGTCATTATATCCTCAGTTATAGGACTTACGCGGTGGCCCTCTAATGCGAACGATCACATCTGGGCTGCCATGTAAGTCGTGCCATTGCGTGACAGCACACAAACCGCTTGCATTATTGGCACATCCGTGCTATAATTATCCCTAATCCTTGCTCCTGCGGCGCTACAGGGCTGGAGCGACCGAACACTAGGGACGAGACGAGACGATAAATACGAGTAGAGCCCGGTCGAGCCACGCCAGCCTATGCCGGCCGGGCAGGAGGACAGGATAATGGCGAACCCACGCAAAAGCGGCGACGAGCGCATGGTCTCGCGCACCTACCGCGCCGCAATCCGCATCGGCGAAGATTTCATTACTTTGGAGGAGACGATCGCGCTACCGCTCGATGCCTCTGACGAAGAGGTCGCTCAGGCGGTCGAGCTTGGCTGGCGGATCTACCGCGCCCAGCGCGAGGCCGCCGAGGCCCAGGTGACCGACATGCGCAGCACGATCGGCGCTCCGGCCCCGATCACAGTGCGCGATCCCGATTCGCCCGCCAGCGACAAGCAGCGCAACTACATCGCTACGCTACAGGATAACCTGGCCTGGAATAGCGAGCAGCTCGCCGCCTACGCCGAGGACCAGAGCGTCGATCTGGTCACGATGACGAAGGGGCAGGCCAGCCTGTTCATCGACGGGCTCAAGAAGCTGGCCGAAGAGCGCACCACCTACGCTGACAGCACCCGCGCGAAGGCGCCCGCCAGCGCCCCGCAGAACACCCGCCCCGCCGAGCCATCGGCCAGCGTAGTGCAGGCGCACGGAGCGCAGGGCGCCGGGCCGGTGAACGAAAAGCAGATCCACGCGATGGAGCGCCTGGCGCAGCAACAAGGGCTCGATCTCGATATGGAATCGCGCCGGCGCTTCGGCGTCGTCGCCCACGGGCTGACCTATGATCAGGCGTCGTCGCTGCTGCGCGATCTCCAGCGACCGGCGAACGGCAAGCGAGCCGTGAACGAGTCAGCGCTATAAGTCGTCAGTCGTCAGTTGTCACTTGTCAGTGACTCTTTGTTACTGATAACTGATAACTGACGACTCGAAAACTCTACTACATCGGCCCGTAACCTTTTTGTAAACGCGGCGGTACAAAGAATGAAGCCGGTCGCTGTGGCTGGCTCGAATGGGAAGAGTTAGTACACGAGGTAAGAGTCATGGAACAGATCAAGGGAACGGTCAATCGGGTGGAGCTGGTCGGATGGATTGGGGCCGAGCCGGAGCAGCGGTTTACCCCATCAGGCACGGCGGTCTGCAACTTCCGGGTTGCGACCAATCGTTTCGGTGGGCGGAACGAGGCCGGCGAGCGGGTCGTAGAAGCTGAATGGACGACGGTTGAGGCGTGGGAGAAGCTGGCCGAGCAGTGCGGGCGCTTCCTTCACAAAGGCAGCCGCGTGCGCGTGATCGGCAGCCTGCATACTCAGTCGTGGGAAGACCGCGAGAGCGGGCAGAAGCGCTTCAAGACCGTGGTTCGCGCCGATGACGTCTTGTTCCTGAACACGCGCGAGCGCGCGCAGGACGAGGCCGAAGCGGCCGAGGAGGCGGTCGAGGAGCTGCCGTTCTAATCCGATTGGCGTTCGTTGATCAGTCACGCCAGGCGCCCCGATCCGCAAGGGTCGGGGCGCCTGGCGTTGGGATAATTGTACATTTCCTGCTCGTCCGCGGCCATCCATGCTGCGCCCCATTCGCTTGGGAAATCTGAACAATTACAATCGCATGACTGATGGACGCAGCCGTCAAGAGCATGGTATAATAGATAGTAATTCCTGTTCCAAACTATTCGTCGCGCTTGCCCGCACCACAGGTGGGTGAATGGGCGATCATCGACACCCTCGCAGCATTGGGAATGCTTCCGGGAGGAGTTGATTGGCCACGATGTCCTCAGCGGCCGATCGATCGCGCAGCCCCTCGATCAGGACGGCCGCCGCCAGCTGTGCCAAACCGCAGATGTGCCTGGCCATCTTTCGGCCACAGCGGAGACAGGGCGCAAAGAGGGTAGCAGCCGGGAACCCTAACGTTTCCACACTGCGCCCTTGGTGGCAAACACATAAATCCTTGAGGTGGGACCGCCATGTTCAACCAGTACGTCGATTTCGAGGTCCACGTCAGCGCCCTGAGCGCATCACGCTACTCCGTCGCAGTTAGTGGCCCTGGCGGTGATGCCAGCGGCGCGCTGCTGCTGCCCACCGATGACCCGACGTTCCAGGCGCTGGTGGCGCGGCTGGCCGCGCTCGACACCGACGAGGAGATGTTGGTCGAGTTGGGACAGATCCTGTTTGGAGCGCTGTTCCAGGGCGCGATCAAGGATGTCTATATTCGTAGCCAGGGCGCGCTGGGGCCCGATCAGGGGCTGCGCCTGCGCCTGAATATCGTCCCAACCGAGACGGCGGTGATCGCGCTGCCTTGGGAATTTTTGTACGACCCCGACCAGGGGCCGCTGGCGCTGCTCGACGCGCCGGTGATGCGCTATTTGCCGCAGTCATCGCGCATCCCCTCGCTGAAGACCGAGCTGCCGCTGAAAGTGCTACTCACTGGCGCACACACCCCGCCACAGACCGATGTCGAACGTGAGCTCAGCCAGGTGGTGGCGGCGCTGAGCGAGTTAGGGCAACATGTCCAGATCACCGTCGAGCCGCATCTGACCCCGCAGAAGCTCCAGCAACTGCTGCGTGAAGGCTTCCACGTCTGGCATTTCGTCGGCCACGGCGGCTTCGCCAGGGATGGCACGACCGGGCGGTTGTTCTTCGAGGATGCTAGCGGCGACGCCGAGCCGGTCAGCGCGATGCAGTTGGGGATCATGCTCAACCGCAGCAGCTTGCGCCTGGTGATGCTCGACGCTTGCCAGGGCGGCAAGCTCTCGACCGACCCGTTCCGCAGCATGGCTCCGGCGCTCATCCGCGCCCAGATCCCGGCCGTCGTGGCGATGCAGTTCACGGTGCCCGAGGAGGCTACCCGCGCCTTCGCCGGTGAGTTCTACCGCGCGCTGGCCGAAGGCTTCCCGATCGACGCCTGCGTTACCGAAGGGCGCAAGGCGGTGATGAATGCCAGCGGCCTGAGCAATGCCGACTGGGGCATCCCGGTAGTCTACACACGTGCCCCTGACGGCCGGCTGTTCGAGCTGCCGACGACCGACGAAGGACCAACGACCAAAGACGAAAGTCAGTTGGTCGCCGCGCCGCCAGCAGCCAGCCCCGCGAAGGTCGAGCCACAGCTCGCCAGCCCCGCCGCAGCACAGCCAGTCCATGCGGCCACGGTGCAGCCCGAGCAGGCGCTGCCGCCCGAGGAGCGCACCAATTTGCCGGTCCAGCTCACCCCGCTGGTTGGGCGCGAGCAGGATCTGGCGGCCGCGCAGACGCTGCTGCTGCGCCCCGATGTGCGGCTGCTGACGCTGACCGGTCCCGGCGGCACCGGCAAAACTCGCCTGGGCATCCAGATCGCCGCGAATTTGCTGGAAGAGTTCACCGATGGTGTGTTCCTCGTCAACCTGGCGCCGATCACCAAGCCCGATCTGGTCACAGTCACGATCGCTCAGACGATGGGAATCCGCGAGATCGGCGATCGGCCATTGCCCGCTAGCCTGAAAGAATATCTGCGCGACCGCAAGATTCTGCTGCTGCTCGACAACTTCGAGCAGGTGATTGGGGCCGCCGCGACGGTGGCCGACCTACTGGCAGCCGCGTCGCGCTTGAATATCCTTGTGACTAGCCGCGCCGCCCTCCGTATCAGCGGCGAGTACGAGTTCCCGGTGCTGCCGCTGGCGCTGCCCGATCTGCGAAACCTGCCGCCGCCGGCCGAGCTGGCGCGCTACCCGGCGATCGCGTTGTTCGTCGAGCGCACGCGCGCGATCAAGCCCGATTTCATTTTGACCGAAGCGCACGCGCGCCCGGTCGCCGAGATCTGTGTGCGGCTGGATGGATTGCCGCTGGCGATCGAGCTTGCGGTGGCGCGCAGCAAGGTGCTCACCCCGGAGGCGCTGCTTGCGCGACTGACCAACCGGCTCGACCTGCTGACCGGTGGCTCGCGCGACCTGGCGGCTCGCCAGCAGACGCTGCGCGGCACGATCGCCTGGAGCTACGACCTGCTGGACGCCAGAGAGCGCACGCTATTCGCGCGGCTCGGCGTGTTCCTCGGCGGATGCAGCCTGGCGGCGGCCGAAGCGATCGTCAGCGGTACGGCCGGCGGCGACCAGCAGCGCGCGATGGGCGCGGCCGAGGTGTGGCGTGAGCCTAGCCTGTCGTCGCTGGAGCTGGATCTGCTCGACGGCCTCTCCTCGCTGGTCGACAAAAGCCTGCTGCGCCAGACCGAAGCGAACGATGGCGAACCACGCTTCTCCATGCTCGAAACCATCCGCGACTATGCGACTGAACGGTTGATCGAGAGTGATGAGTACGAGCCGCTGCGGCGCACGCACGCCCAATACTTTTTGGGGCTGGCCGAGCATGCTGAGCCAGAGCTGACCGGTCCGCACCAGGCTGAGTGGCTGGAGCGGCTGGAGAGCGAGCACGATAACTTGCGCGCGGCGCTCAGCTGGGCGCGCGAGCAGAACGCCGCCGAAACCGCGCTGCGCTTGGGCGGCGCGCTGTGGCGCTTCTGGTACACGCGCGGCTATCTGAGCGAGGGGCGGCGCTGGCTGGATCAGGCGCTGGCGATGGTCGAAAATGGCTTGCCAGTGCTGCATGCCGAGGTTGGAGCGACCGATCCAGTCGACAAGCAGCTCCAAAGGACCAGCATGGCCGTGCGGGCCAAAGCGCTGACTGGTGCGGGCGGTCTGGCATATGCTCAAGGTGATTACTCGCCGGCTCAAACTTGCTACGAGGCCAGCTTGGCGCTGTTCCGCGAGCTTGGCGATCGGCGGGGGATCGCAGCGTCGACCAATGTTCTGGGCGTGCTGGCGGAAATAATGGAAGATGACGGGCGTGCCAACAGCCTGTATCAAGAAGCGCTTGGGCTGTTTCGCGAGCTCGGCGACCGCGTGAATGTCGCGCGGATTCTCAATAACCTTGGGGCAGCCGCACACGATCGGGGCGACAGCGTGCAGGCCCAGGCGTTCTATGCGGAGAGCCTGGCGATCCGCCAGGCGCTCGGCGACAAGATGGGCATCGCCAAATCGCTCTTCAATTTGGGGGAAGAAGCTCAGAGCCAGGGCAAATCATCCGAGGCGATCGGCCGCTATGTGGAGAGCCTGGCATTGCGCGCCGAGCTGGGCGATCGAGAAGGTATTGCGTATTGCCTCGAAGGGTTAGCCGATGTCGCCTCGTCGCGCGGCCAGCCGAAACGCGCAGCCCGACTGTGGGGCGCCGCGGCAGCGCTGCGCGACAAGATCGGCGCGCCCCTACCGCCAGGCGAGCGCGAAAAGTACGATCGCAATCTCGCAGCCGCGCGCGCGGCCTTCGAGTCTAGCGCGTTCGACGCGGCCTTCGCGGCCGGCCAGAGCATGACGCTTGAGCAGGTTGCCGCCGAAGCCAAGGCCATGGTCAGCGTTCACCTGCCGAACGCGGAGAGCAAAGAGCGCATAACGGTCCCTGTATCGGCCAGCCAGCCCGCTCCCGAGCAAGGGCCGCGGCTCGTCATCACTACCTGCGCAGGCACGCGCACGATCCCCCTCGATCGCATGCCGCTGACGATCGGCCGTGAGAGCAACACCGATATCGTCCTCGACGACCCGCGCGTTTCGCGGCAGCACGCCCGGCTTAGCTACCGCCAGCAGCAGATCTGGCTGACCGATCTGCGCTCGAGCAATGGCACTTTTGTGAACGGCGAGCCCATCCAGGAGCGCGCGCTCCAGCCCGGCGATCTGATCTCGTTCGGCGGGATGGAATCCACGTTTGAGGATCCGGATGCCGGGACGCAAAGCGTACAGGCAGGGAAAGTAAGCGATCCATCCGCATGATTCCCTCCGATTGAAAGATGTTGCCAGCGGGAGGGCAGACCATGAGCCGTAACGCCCACTTCTTGCGTTCCAGGACATGTAGCCTGCTTCTGTTGGTGATGCTCATGGCGGGCCTGGTCGCGCCTGCGCCACAGCCGGCCCATGCCGCCGGAAACCTCTACGTCGCTCCGGCCGGCAATGACGCGAATAGCTG